>NZ_JBMNVY010000057.1:0-7792 GCF_049745435.1 Lactiplantibacillus sp. YT640 | reverse complement strand
CATGCGATTATTCCGACATAGCTCAGTTGGTAGAGCGCTTGACTGTTAATCAAGATGTCGACGGTTCGAGCCCGCCTGTCGGAGTTATCTACGGTAAGCCATGGAGAGTTGTCCGAGTGGCTGAAGGAGCAGCATTGGAAATGCTGTAAACGGGTTATACCTGTTTCAAGGGTTCGAATCCCTTACTCTCCGTTAGTTAGATATAATAAATATGACCCCTTGGTCAAGTGGTTTAAGACACTGCCCTTTCACGGCAGTAACATGGGTTCGAATCCCGTAGGGGTCATTATGGAGGATTAGCTCAGTTGGGAGAGCGTCTGCCTTACAAGCAGAGGGTCACAGGTTCGAGCCCTGTATCCTCCATCTGATGAGAGTTACTCATCAATAATTTAATAGACTCCATCATGAAGAATGATATGGCTCGGTAGCTCAGTCGGTAGAGCAATGGATTGAAGCTCCATGTGTCGGCGGTTCGATTCCGTCCCGCGCCATTTATGGAGGGGTAGCGAAGTCTGGCTAAACGCGGCGGACTGTAAATCCGCTCCTTCGGGTTCGGTGGTTCGAATCCACTCCCCTCCATTCTTTATAGGGATATAGTTTAATGGTAGAACAACGGTCTCCAAAACCGTCGGTGTGGGTTCAACTCCTACTATCCCTGCCATGATGGCGGTAGTGGCGAAGTGGTTAACGCACCGGATTGTGGCTCCGGCACGCGTGGGTTCGATTCCCACCTACCGCCCTTTGATTGGGTTATAGCCAAGTGGTAAGGCAATGGACTTTGACTCCATCATGCGCTGGTTCGAATCCAGCTAACCCAGTTGGGTTTGGGCAATAAATGATGGCGGTATAGCCAAGTGGTAAGGCAGAGGTCTGCAAAACCTTCATCACCGGTTCAAATCCGGTTACCGCCTTTCCTGAAAAGGTTATAATCCTGATCAGATTTATGTTCCATCTAGTTATTATTTTGCCGGCGTGGCGGAATTGGCAGACGCGCTGGACTCAAAATCCAGTTCCCGTTGAGGGAGTATCGGTTCGACCCCGATCGCCGGTACTAAGAGGTTTTCAGGAAGCTCTAAGTACCTTTAAGAAGTCGTTATATCGTTGATATAACGGCTTTTTTGTATTCTTAGAATCATGCGAAAATAGGCAAAATGATTTTTGGGTGAACTTTCCAATTGCAAAGAATAAATTTACAATATTAGCATTGCATGAATATGAACGTAGAAATAGTCTCGTAAGCATCGAAAAGCCCTGTATTAGCATAAATCATGCTAACATAGGGCTTTTCATATTATGGTAGGTCTTTAAAATGAATCAATTCATCTAAAACTTGCTCGTTGCACTCGGTGATAACTGAAATAGTTGGTTTAAGTCCATGGTGCTTGTTCTGCTTTGTGACTCGCTAGTGAGT
Source organism: Lactiplantibacillus sp. YT640 (assembly GCF_049745435.1). NCBI lineage: Bacteria > Bacillati > Bacillota > Bacilli > Lactobacillales > Lactobacillaceae > Lactiplantibacillus > Lactiplantibacillus sp. YT640. The sequence continues at coordinate 6,381 of NZ_JBMNVY010000057.1, read as the reverse complement.
TGTAATGTGTTTCTGAATCGCAGCTAGTCAAATAACGGTAACGGTGCCAAAAAATCGATATCTGTTCGTTCGCTGGCGGCGCCTTCTGCTAAAATTGCCATCTGCTTGACCACTTGGGCGCCAGCTTGGTGTAGGAGGGCGTTGGCAGCTGTCAACGAACCCCCACTGCTAATGACGTCGTCGATAATGATAACGCGCTTATGATTGATTAGTGCGGCGTCAGTACCGTCTAAAACTAGCTGTTGTGGGGTGCTGGTCGTAATTGCGCTTACCGGTTCGATAAGCGGGTGCTGCATGTAATCCTTACGATTCTTACGTAAAACGATAAAGCAAGGGTGGTTTGTGGCCTGGCTTAGTGCCTGGGCTAGCGGAATGCCCTTACTTTCCATCGTGACTAAATAATCAAATTTAGTGGTAGTTAGCCGTTGACTGAGCTGACGGGCAGCATAGTCGGTCAGCTCAGCGTCGCCCAATAGAACGAAAGAGGCGATGCTAGTCGTGGCATTTAATCGAATCAATGGTAACTGCCGTGTCAGCGATCCTAATGTTAACTGATAAGTTTGCATATTTATAACCCCAATCCAATTAATGGTAAACCAAATTTTAGGAGTGCCCCGGTCATTAGCCCCGCGAATGGATCGACAAGGGCGGTCACGACGAGCGTTACGCCTGCAACCGTACTTGACGAGCCGTGCAAAGCGGTGGTTGCATTTTCCGGGAAAATGACAATGGTCCCTAAGATAAACAAAAAACCGGCGATTGCAGTGCTAGGCACAACTTTTCCCAGCTTTGGCAGCCATCCCAGTAATAGAATCAGCATCATGATCAACATCATTAGGATACCCGCGATTACTGGTTCAGGCGCGCTGGCTGTCGCGGAAATAATCGTTTCTACTGGCGCACCACCCAGAAGGCTAGTTTCCAGGTCTGCTAATGCCTGGCTACTAGTCAGTAGATTTAGATTGACCGGGTTGGGGTGTTGTCCCGTCATTTGGCCAGTAATTAAGCCGTACGAGAGGTTAGCACCGATATTAAGACAAGCTAGACTCAGAGCACCTCGCAGGATTTTAAAACTGAACTGTGGTCTGACAAATTGTAATTTGCGGGTCGTCACGTGTTCCGGTAGTGCGACGCGATAATGTGTCGTCGCTGCGTAACAGCTGGTTCCAATCACTGATACGGCAATTGTCCATACTAAATCTTTACTGATCAAATAAGTCACACCCGCCAAGCCGATTGACAGCCACCCAAATTGGGGTTGTTCGTGCGCCATTTGCAACGCGATTTTAGCCAACATCAGGCCAACTCCTGCCATCATCGCTGCCATAAGCTGATTGCCCAGACTATGAACGATGAGCGGCAGAGTACCGGTCAAGCCAATCACGAACATCATACTCGCACCTAAAAAGATAATCGACGACCGTTCGCGTAAATCGTGTCCCAGGTGCCCGACTAGTGCGAGGGATTCCGCTTGAAATGAAACCGGTGCAACTGAACTAGCCACGCCGTTGATTAAACCAACTAATCCGAATGAAAATGCAGTCGGAAAGACCGCAAAACCGAGACTCATCGCCATAATTCCTTGTGGGATCCCGTTTAAAACGACCCCGATTGCTGCCAATAGATCCGCCAACCAATGCATATTAATACCGCCTTTTTTGTTTATACGAATAATATACGACTGATTAGGGTTTGAATCCAGTAAATTTAGGATAAAATCAGAATAATATTGTTTGTTAACTATTTATAGTTCGTGTTTTTGCAAATCACGATTAGTTGGCGCACGCTCGCAAATGGGGTATACTTAGTGCTAATTAGTGAAGGAGGGGTGGCACCATGCCAACGATTAAAGATTATTACTTGCCAAAGCGGCCAACATTATTATTTTCGTTGCATCCAGAACCAACACAAGCGATTATCAATGGCACCAAGATTCTGGAATATCGTCGGCGTTTTTTTGCACGTCCGTTTCAAGCATTTGTCTATACGACAGGGGCTAATGGGGGAATTCAACTCTTTTTGCGTTGTGATCAGGGCATGCAACTCGTGCCTGAACAATTAGCGCTTGTGGGCGCATTGTTACAGCATGACGCGCCCACAACCACCGCGGCTTATTTTGAAGGCGCTAAAGTCGGATTGGCGTTACCGATTACGGCTTTTACAACCTTACCTAACATTCCGTTGGCACAGTTACGTCGTCAGTTTGAAAACTTTGTTACGCCGCGGAGTTACGTCTTCTTAGATCAGCCTGACCGGCAAGCACAGTTGGATTGGCTATTAACGCAACCCTGTGAGTCGCTAACTATTTTGGACTGGCGCAAACGGTATGCAGCACTGGCGACTTTGTTACAAAAATGAAGCCAAGCTTGTCTTAATCGGGCTGCAACTAGTGCGCCGGTTATAAGAATCAAACAGCCACTCGTTGTGTATTTGCTGAGCAAAAGGACTTAGCTGTGACAACTGCCGCAAACGAGTAGTCATTTAGCATGACTGATTGGATTTGATCGTAAAAAAAGAACCTGCCACAAGTGGTCAGGTTCTCAGATTAATTAGAGCATTTTTTCATAGACGTAGCAAACGTCATCGACATGGTATACACCGACCATTTCGCCAACTCGCTTGAAGTTCATCTTTGCAATCAGATGTTGCATCGCTTGATTGTCGGCATGAGTATCGATACGGATGCTCTTGATTTCAGGATGATCCGCAGCAATATGAGCAATGATTTTTTCGAATAATTGAGTGGCATAACCATGACCTGCATGGCTAGAATGAATCGCGACTCGGTGAATCACGACGTAAGGTGCCGTGGTATTTAACCATTCGGCCTTCGCAGTATCGTAAGTTTCGTCTGGTGAAGGCACGACAGCGACAGCGCCGACCGTTGCGTTGTCGTCGGCATTGAATAAGTATGCTGATCCTTGCATGATGTCGGCCGTGATTTGTTTGCGAGACGGGTAGTCGCCTTGCCACTGGTTGACCCCAGCTTCAGCAAGTTGATTACGGCCGTCACTCAGAATGTCGATGATCGTATCGAGATCATCGAGGGTCGCTTTTTTAAAGTACATAATTCTAGCTCCTCTCTTGAACAGCGATTGACTGCCGAAGCAGTAATCGACTTTTAAAAGTATACAGAATTTTTAGAAAAATGAAACTATTTTCTACCGATTCTTAGGAGATTTTCAGTGACGATTTTCAAGTAAAATCTTGCGCGCTTCTCGGGCCATGTCATGTTGCGTATTATAAGCAGCGACCGCACTCGGTGCATATTGGTAAGTATTAGTCCGCAAAGTTTGTTCATAGAATTCGAAGTAGGGTAAGTGGGTATTTTGCGCAATCGTGATAGCACGCTGCCAATCGAAATCTACGGCGCGGTAATCAACATGCTGGAGGCCAGTCTCATCAATTGTCAGAAGCAAGTAGTTTGCTCGTGGTTGGCGTAGGTGGGGATTAATGGCAGTCGGAAGACCAACTGTCCCGGCGTTTAGAATCAACTGTCCCGTGGTTGCGTAGCGCATGATGGGCTGGTGTGTGTGCGCGTAGATGACGATATCGACATCGCCTTCAGCGGCTTGGTCAAAGTTGGCCTGACTGGCAGTTGGTGCGAGCGCGTGTCCACTAGCGACGGTCGGTAAAACGTGTTGGAGACGGATGGTTAACGGGCCGACGTGTTTGATGACTGTCATTGGTAAGTTCAGTAACCGTTCAAAGTGTGTCGAACTCAGCTGGCGCCGATCAAAAGCGGTGAGAACCGTTGCCATAATTTGTTTGGGTTTAGTAAACGTGTTGGGATTGGCTGCCATTACTTTTTGGTAGTTTTCCTCGTGATTTCCGAGAACGTAGGCGGTGGGGTGAACGCGGTCTAGTAAGGTGAGACAGCGCTCCGATTCTGGCCCGCGAACGGTCATGTCGCCTACTGTCCAGTATTCGTCAACGTGTTGTTTCTGGGCGTCTGCTAAGACTGCTTCGAGTGCAGTAGCGTTACCGTGAACGTCAGATAGGACTGCAATTTTTACCATGTTGAGATGCTTCCTTTCTACTATGTAATCTAAACTCTGGTGAGATGTTTTATTCTGGTAAACGTGGGTTTTAAAAATTTATGAATGTAACCACTATGAAAAGCCATCGTAACTTTTATCTGTTATAATGGGTATGAAACGAAGTAATATATAGCACGTATATTCAAGCCAATTCGTTTCGTGCCGTGGTTATCCTTGCGATAATCACGGTTTTTATTTTACCATAGTGTTATTAAGTGTCTGGTTAATAATTGTCAATTCAGATGTTTATTTTTGCAAGTTCTAGGTATTTGAATAATAGCATGTTAAACGGATGAATGGGTGCCAGCACTAATCGCTAAGGAGGTAGCGTACTTGTCAACAAGATTTCAACATGAAATAGTCACGCGTACACAGCCCTTATCAGCTTGGGTTCACTTGCACGATTCTAAGGCGCCACAGCGAATTGCGCCACACTGGCATCAAGGTATCGAACTTTCGTATACGCTCAGTGGTCACATTGACGATTTTACAATCAATGGTCGAGATTATCAGTCTAAATCAGGGTCAATATTAGTTGTGAATTCACAACTAATTCATAGCGTTCGAACGATCAATACAGCAAATAGTTGTGCGTTATCAATAATCTATCCGTACGATTATGTGCATCGACTTTATCCGTCCATTGAGCATGAAGTAATCGCGATTAACGAACCAGCGTATTTTTCAGAGCAGCAGTCGGCGGTATACCTAGATTTACAGGGAGATTTATATCAACTAGCACTCGCGTTACAACAGTCAACTGCGTATACGAACCTACGAATTGAGGCGCTAACAACTGCAATCCTCCAACGCTTATTGATCTATTTTACGACGGCTAAGGCAAGTTCTGGTGTGATTTATGGGAAAGCACCTCAGATTGTTGAGCGAATTCAAAAAATTACCATGTACGTCAATCAACATTATACACAGCCAATTAGCTTATCAGACATCGCGCAACAGATTAATGTGACCAAGGAATATTTGACGCGCTTTTTTAAGCAACATATGGAGATGACGGTAGGAGAATATATTAGTTTGGTGCGTGCCCAACATGCCTATGAAGATCTGCTAGGTCAGCGTGGAAATTTGACCGCAATTGCGACGATGAACGGTTTTCCAAGTACGCGTGCCCTAAATCATGCTTTTCAAGCGGTGTATCATCAAACTGCAGCGACAATTTACAAAACTGAACATACATTAGACTAACTGTTTATGGACGATGTTCTGAAAGAGGTTTAGATTCTGCTACTAACTGGTTGATATTGCTATATTAATCGGCTAGTAGTTTTTTTATGATAGAGCCAATAAATGGAGGCGCTTACAATGATATCAAAAGAATTGAGTCGGTCAATAATTGAATTGCGAACCGCATTTAAGAAAAATGATGATGCGCGTGACGCTGGGTTACCTCGTGAAATGGCTGGTGTCGAGAGATTAGATAATCTAAGTTATGGTCCTGACCCCAAGTGGCATTTGTTGGATTTATATCGGCCTACTAAGGTCATTAAACCATTGCCTGTGATTATCAATATTCACGGTGGTGGATGGTGTTATGGCACTAAAGAAACTTATCAATTTTATGGTCTGAATTGGGCCCAACGAGGATTTGCCTTCGTTAACCCTAACTATCGTTTGGCCCCAGATGTGACTTTTCCAGGTGAATTGGATGATGTAGATCGTTATATTCATTGGGTAGCGGAACATGCAGCCGAATATAACCTAGACAGTAATAATGTTTTCTTGATTGGTGACAGTGCAGGTGGTGAGATGGCCGAGCAGTATGCAACGATTCTGACTAATCCGGAATATCGGTCCAAGTTTGGTTACGAGCTAACTAATCTGAAATTTCGCGCAGTCGTGCTCAATAGTGCGGCGGCATTTCCGCTAGACGAAGGCATGGTGACAGGTGCAGTTGCTGCATACTTTACTCCCAGCATCATCCGTCAACAACGAGAACAGATTATGGCAGAAAACTACATTCAGAAAAATTATCTGCCAACATTCATTTGTACGGCGACAGCGGACTTTTTGCGTAATAACGCGGCTAAGCTCGATGGATTCTTAACTGCCAAGAAAGTTGAACACGTTTTTAAAATGTATGGTGATGACGATCATCCTCGCGGGCATGTTTTTCTGATTAGTCAAAAGGATGAATTAGCACAACAAGCGACGGATGATGAAATGCGCTTTTTGCAGGAACATATGGCCTGATCTAATCTGGAGGAAAATATGATGAAGGACAAACAAAATCATTTATTGGATATACTCCTCTTTGGGTAGACAAGCAAATAATCAAAGCTTGCCTACCTAAGGAGGAGTTTTTCTATGGGCAGAAAAGGTT
>NZ_JBMNVY010000056.1:0-8107 GCF_049745435.1 Lactiplantibacillus sp. YT640 | reverse complement strand
GAACCTTTTCTGCCCATAGAAAAACTCCTCCTTAGGTAGGCAAGCTTTGATTATTTGCTTGTCTACCCAAAGAGGAGTATATCCGTCGATAATGACAATCCGTTTTTTTGATGCGATTAAATGTAGTTGGCTTAAACTAAGCCTTGCGCTAACATGGCGTCAGCAACTTTTGTGAAGCCAGCAATGTTAGCACCACTCAGGTAATCACCGCTAACGTGGTATTCGTCGGCAGCGGCAACGGAGTGTGCAAAGATATCTTGCATGATTTGTTTGAGGCGATTATCGACTTCTTCAAAAGTCCAGCTCAAACGCATACTATTTTGGCTCATTTCAAGGGCGGAAACGGCAACGCCACCAGCATTGGCAGCTTTGGCCGGACCATATAGCAAGCTGGCAGCTTGGTATGCCGCAATGGCTTCTGGACTGCTAGGCATGTTAGCCCCTTCGGCAACGACCTTGGCACCATTGGCAATCAAGTTCTTGGCTTGATCACCGCTGATTTCGTTTTGGGTGGCGCAAGGTAACGCGATATCATAAGCTACTTGGGCGTCCCAGACGGAACCTTCGTAATAGCTGGCACTGGCTACACGGTCGGCATAGTCTTTGATGCGACCGCGTTCAACTTCCTTGATCTGCTTAACGATCTTGAAGTCGATACCGTTTTCGTCAATAACGTAACCGTTTGAGTCGGAGCAGGTAATCACCTTGCCACCGAGTTCTTCAACCTTTTGAATCGCGTAGATGGCGACATTACCAGCACCAGAAATGGCAACGCGTTGACCAGGGAAGGAAAGTTGGTTGGCCTTGAGCATTTCGTTGGTATAGTAGGCGAGACCATAACCAGTAGCTTCAGTCCGGGCTAACGAACCGCCATAGTTCAAACCTTTACCGGTGAGTACGCCGCGGTCAGCGCCCCGGAGTCGCTTGTATTGGCCGTATAAAAAGCCAATTTCGCGGCCACCAACACCGATATCACCAGCAGGAACGTCGGTATCGAGACCAATGTACTTGCTCAGTTCGGTCATGAAACTCTGACAGAAGCGCATAATTTCGTTGTCTGATTTGCCCTTAGGGTCGAAATCAGAGCCCCCTTTACCACCGCCGATTGGCAGGCCGGTCAGGGCATTTTTGAAGATCTGTTCAAAGCCCAAGAATTTGACGATACTCAGATTAACGGATGGGTGTAACCGTAAGCCGCCCTTGTATGGACCGATTGCTGAGTTAAATTGTACTCGGAACCCACGGTTGACTCGTGCATGACCAGCATCGTCGAGCCAAGGAACCCGGAATTGAATAATCCGTTCTGGTTCGGTCAAACGTTCCAAAATATTGGCTTCGATATATTCTGGATGTTGTTCGAGGACTGGCGTGATCGTTTTGAAGACGTCGTTGATGGCCTCTAAAAATTCGGTTTGGTTCGGATCACGGTGTTCAATGACTTGGTAAACATGTTGGACATAATCGGTTGCTTGACTCAATATGATCATCCTTCCTTGAATAAGTTAACTATAATCTTCATTTTAATGGTCACGTTCGGAAATTGCACGAGTTAAATTAACTAAATTTTGATGAATTTTTAGTGATTGTGGTAAAACCGTGCTGTTGATAGCGCTTGCGATTTGGTTCGGCGGACTAACAATAATTCGCATTTTAATGCAAAGTCAGAAGCGAGGGCGTATGCTTGGGGCAATTAAATAGTAGTCAAGTCAGATTTGACGGGCGACTCATCAGAAACAGGGGGGGATCATGATGAACAAACGGCGTTGGTTATTAAGTTTATTGCCAATCTTACTGGGGTTGATTGGCGTGGGTGTGTGGGGATCACAGCAAGTGACACCAAAGACAATTAAAGTACAGCAGGCAGCGTCAAAAATCAAATCCGCGACGAAAAAGCAAACGACGACTAAGCCTAAATTGAAGCCCGGCCAGCTTACTGAGGCCCAGGCAATCAAGCAAATCGATCAGTTGATCAAAAGTCATCATATTATGGGGACACTATTACTGACCACGAACGGTCCGGCGGGGGTCCGGGTTCGAACGTATGGTTATGCGGATGATGCCAATCAAGTCCGCAATACTGCGACGGAGGCTTATCCATTAGCGTCATTACAAAAAGCTGTGACTGGCGTGATGATTCAAAAACTGATCAATCAGGGTAAGTTGAGTCTGACGACGAAGCTGAGTCACTTTTACCCGGAAATTCCGTACGCCAATCAGATTACGATACGTGAACTATTAGACCATCGTTCCGGTATTCGGATGACTGAGATAACACCAAAGACGATTTTACCAACGGAGACGGCGCGGCTGAACTTTACACTGCAACATTTACGGTCGACGAATAATCATGCTTATGCCTATTCCAACGCGAACTTTACCTTATTGGCAGGGGTTATTCGCAAAGTGACGCATAAATCCTATCAGGCGGCTTTGACTAATGACATCATTCGGCCATTGGGATTAAAACATACCTATGAATATAACGATATTCCGGGCAATGTGATCAACCCGACTTCGTATCGCTTGGCTAATGGGTTTGGTCAGAGTGGCATCATTTCTAAGCCGTTACAATCTAGTGAATTAGGCTGTGGTAGTCTATATATGAGTGTGGGGGATTATTATAAATTTATGTATGGGCTTCAAAGCGGCCAGCTAGTTGGTGAAGCCGGTTTAAAGTCACTTGCGGATAATTTTCAAATTAAATATTCGGCAGGCGTTTATTACCAGGCAGGCCAGTTGATTCGAGTGGGTGGCAATGACAATAATTTTCATAGCTACTATATGGGGTCGCGAAATGCCCAAGTCGCCTTAGTCTTATTTGAAAATCAGGGTGTTTTTGGTGGTGACAACCAGGTCGCGTATAAGATTCGTGATATTTTATTGAAGACGGTACCTTTTTAGAAACGGTACGGGCTGAACATCATCTTAATTGCGGGAGAACGTGTGCCTGCAATCAAGGTGGTGTTTTTGCTTACCCGTCCGTTTGGCTGAATCCTTGAAAATAACTAAACTTTTACTCGAAATGATGGCGCCACGACGTAACTAACGCTATGATGAGATTAGAAACTAAATGATGCAGGTGAAAGTTAATGACAAAACCAATTAAGGTAATGACGATTTTCGGCACGCGGCCAGAAGCAATTAAGATGGCGCCCATCGTGTTGCAGTTGCAGCAACAGCCACAATTTGAACCGGTAACGGTGGTGACGGCTCAACACCGCGAGATGTTAGACCAGGTGCTCACGATTTTTCACATTACGCCGGACTATGATTTGAATATCATGAAGCCTAATCAGACGTTAGCTGGTATCACCAGCCGGGTACTGACGAAGCTAGATGCAATTATGGATACAGTCAAGCCTGATATCGTGCTGGTGCATGGCGATACAACCACGACGTTTGCAGCTAGTGTGAGTGCTTTCTATCATCAAATCCCAGTCGGACACGTGGAAGCGGGGTTGCGGACGTGGCAGAAGTACTCGCCATATCCTGAAGAGATGAATCGGCAGCTGACCGACGTGCTGGCCGACATGTACTTTGCACCGACCGAATTAAGTCGGCAGAATCTATTGAAGGAAAACCATCCGGATACGGCCATCACGGTAACGGGCAATACGGCCATCGATGCCTTAAAACAGACGGTTTCGATGGACTATCAACACGCTGCGCTTGATTTGATTCAGCCTGGGCACCGGATGATCTTACTCACGATGCATCGGCGTGAGAATCAGGGCGCCCCGATGGAAGCGGTCTTTGTCGCCATCAAACGAGTGGTTGCTCAGCATCCCGATGTCGAAGTGGTCTACCCAGTACACTTGAGTCCGGCAGTGCAGACAGTCGCTAAACGTATCCTCGGCCATACCGATCGCATTCACCTCATTGACCCGCTCGACGTGCTTGATTTCCACAACATGGCGGCACGCAGTTACTTCATTATGACGGATTCGGGTGGGGTGCAGGAAGAAGCCCCGTCACTGAATAAACCGGTGCTCGTATTGCGTGATACTACTGAACGACCGGAAGGGGTCACCGCGGGGACGTTACGATTAGTCGGCACTGATGGTCAGCAGGTTGCGGCAGCAATGACCAGCCTGTTAGATGATTCCGCAGCGTACCAACGGATGGCAGACGCTAAAAATCCTTATGGCGATGGTCATGCTGCGGAATACATCTTACAAGCGATTATGAAAAAAATTGGTACACATTAAAATTATTTGCATTTTTGTATAAACAGTGTAATATTAAGCACTGACATAGTGATAAAAATTTTCACTTCTCCTGTAAAGATGTGAAATTAGTGAAGTAGCCGGAGATGGATGCCGCGGGGGTATCAATACCGGTTATTTTTTTGCGTTAAAATCTAGATGGCCCGGTACTACTGAGTGTCTAGGCAGCTACTTGATTTTGTCAAAGTGGCTGACGGCTGGGAGATAAGCGGATTTTACTCGTCAGTGGTCAGGTATTGCCATCAATTGATCTGATTGGACCGACTAGTCTATTCGCTGAAAGCACTAATCCTAGTATAAAAGGTGTTTCCCGCGGCATTCCATTGTATAATTGTAAATACTATAAGTGAGCGTTGAGGATAAATGAATGAATTTAAAAGCCCGTTACCCTAAAATTGCGAAAAGCCTGGAAATTATTATTCGGCGGTATGGACAAGCCAATGTCAGCAACAATGCGATTGTGCTGGCCTACTACGCGTTAATGTCGATTGCCCCGATTATCTTGATTGCCGGAAACCTCATTGCCCGGTTCGATTTGAAGTCTGGGCAGATTTTAGCGTACGCTCAGGAAGTCATTCCTAGTAACGTCTACCAGACGTTTAAGCCGATTTTAGTTTCATTCCTGTCCAGTGGCAGCAGTAGTAGTTTGTCAATTGGGATTTTGGTGACAGTCTGGTCGGCGTCTAAAATTATTGCTGCAATTCGCAGGAGTCTAAATGAGGCGTACGGGGTTACGGATGCCCAAAATGCCGTTTGGACGCGAATTATTGCCTTTTTCTTAACGTTGGGACTATTACTCCTAATCGTAGGGCTGGCGATTTTCTTCACGTTGAGTCAATTGATTCTAGATGTGATCTTGAATTTAACAAATCTCACGCGTGCAATCATTCCGAATTGGATTAATCAGTTGTTGGAAAACAAGAACTTGATTACCTTTGTTGGGATGTTCGTCGTCGCCATGTTGTTGTATTACTTTGTACCGAACGCCAAGGTGAAATTGCGTTACATTTGGACGGGGGCGTTAGTCACGACGATTGGCTGGATCGTGATCTCGCAAGGGTTCCGGGTGTATATCGAATTATTTGCTAAACGGATTACGACTTACCAAACGATTGGGAGTTTAATTGTACTAATGTTCTGGTTGAACTTTTCCGGGATTCTCTTGATGTTTGGTGGCGTCGTCAATGCGTCGGTGCAGGAATGGTTTGAGCATAAGATTGAGCCAAAGTCTCCACGGATGATTCGTCGCATTCGGCGACAATTCTTCAAACGCAAAAAAACGACTAAAAAAGAATAATCAGAACCTTTTAATTGAATCCGAACGTTTAATCCTGTAAAATCAAAACTTTTTGCGATTTACATATTAAACGATTCGGATTTTGTGTATAATGGTGTTCGTGTGAAAAAAGTGCCGGTGCTTTCTGAAAGTAAGTGGCGTCTATTTCAAAATAAACAGGCGTAACAACGCCACAGGAGGAGAAAGATAGTGATTCATCAGCTTTTGGCAGAGTTCATGGGAACCGCCTTGATGATTATTTTTGGTGTCGGTGTACATTGTAGTGAGGTTTTAAAGGGGACCAAGTATCGTGGTTCCGGCCATATCTTCGCAATTACAACATGGGGTTTTGGGATTACAATTGCCCTCTTCATTTTCGGCAATGTCTGCATTAACCCGGCCATGGTATTAGCCCAATGTATTTTAGGGAACCTTTCATGGTCATTGTTTATCCCGTATTCAGTTGCAGAAGTTTTGGGTGGGGTCGTTGGTGCCGTGATCGTCTGGATCATGTACGCGGACCATTTTGCCGCTTCTGCTGATGAGATTTCCCCAATTACGATTCGGAACTTATTCTCAACCGCACCCGCTGTGCGGAACTTACCACGGAACTTCTTCGTCGAATTCTTCGATACATTTATTTTTATTTCTGGGATTTTAGCTATTTCTGAAGTGAAAACGCCGGGGATCGTGCCGATTGGTGTTGGGCTCTTAGTCTGGGCCATTGGGATGGGGCTAGGTGGCCCAACCGGATTCGCCATGAACCTTGCACGGGACATGGGCCCACGGATCGCCCACGCCATCTTACCAATTAAGAACAAGGCTGACAGCGACTGGCAATACGGGATCATTGTTCCTGGGATTGCACCTTTCGTTGGGGCTGCTTGTGCGGCGTTGTTTATGCATGGATTCTTTGGGATTGGGTAGATAATACTATAATTACTTTGGACGGCTATTGTAAAAATAGTCGTCTTTTTTATCGATGTTTACACAACAATATAACGATTGCCCTTTTACATTAAAGTTTTTTTGATATAATGACATGATGAGACTATATATTCTTGGAGGAAGTTAAATTGAGTAAGTATGATTATTTGGTTGTTGGTGCCGGACTTTTCGGCGCAGTCTTTGCCCATGAAGCGGCATTGCGTGGCAAACACGTCAAGGTGATTGAAAAGCGGGATCACATTGCTGGAAATATCTATACCAAAGAAGTAAATGGAATTCAAGTTCATCAATATGGTGCTCATATCTTCCATACTTCTGATAAGCAGATTTGGGAGTATGTTAATCAATTTGCCGAATTTAATCGTTATACAAACAGTCCAGTCGCAAATTATAAAGGACATATGTATAACTTACCCTTCAATATGAATACGTTTAGTGAACTGTGGGGAGTTCGGACACCTGCAGAGGCACAAGCAAAAATTCAGGAACAAAAAGACGCTGCTCAGTTAAGCGGCGAACCTAAGAACCTTGAAGAACAAGCAATATCGTTAATTGGTACTGATGTTTATGAAAAATTGATTAAGGGCTACACCGAAAAACAATGGGGTCAAAAGGCGACCGACTTACCAGCATTTATCATTCGTCGACTGCCAGTCCGCTACACATATGATAACAACTACTTCAATGATACTTATCAAGGGATTCCAATTGGTGGTTACACGCAAATCGTCGAAAAAATGTTGGATCACCCAGAAATTGATGTTGAGACCGGTGTGGATTTCTTCGCCAATAAAAATCAGTATTTAGCCGACTTTCCGAAGATCATATTTACTGGGATGATTGATCAATACTTCAATTATCAATTAGGAGAATTGGAATATCGTTCTTTACGATTTGAAACGGAAGAACGAGACGTTGACAACTACCAAGGAAATGCTGTTATTAATTATACGGATGCGGAAACACCGTATACTCGAATCATCGAACATAAGCATTTTGAATTTGGAAAAGGTGACAAGGGTAAGACAATTATTACTCGTGAATATCCAGCTAACTGGAAACGCGGAGACGAACCATATTATCCAGTTAATAATACTCGCAATAACACGTTGTATAAGCAATACGCTGAACTTGCAAAGCAGGAGGGCAACGTGATTTTTGGTGGGCGTCTAGGGCAGTATCGATATTATGATATGCATCAGGTGATTCATGCAGCATTAGTGACGGTGAAGCAAGAGTTAAGTAATGTAGAGGATAAATAATGGAATTACGAATTAAATTAAAAAATGTGCTTAGAATCATTGGAAGACATATTGTTTTGTTAATAGGTATCATTGGTTTGTCAATTGCAGCTGGTGTTAGTTGGAACTATTTGATTAAAAAGCCTGAATATCAGTCGCAAATACAATTTTTACAAACTAATAATGATACTTCACAAATTACTGTTTATGATCAAATTTTGAGTCTTAAAAGCTTTAAAACACAAGTGAATTCGGAGTTGAAACAAAGAAAAATTTCTTCGGTATTTAGTGATACAACAATTGAAAGTATGTCAGTGTCATCATCCGTTAAGGTAGCGTCAAGAATCTTGTGTAAATGAAATGCCTTCGTACATATAATATGTATCTAACTTAAATAAATGATGCTTCCAAGGTGT
>NZ_JBMNVY010000055.1:0-8365 GCF_049745435.1 Lactiplantibacillus sp. YT640 | reverse complement strand
TTTGAATTTCAGTTGCTAAGTAAAGTGGCGTCTTACCATGATTAAAAGCAAAAACGGGTTGCGGAAAATCAGGCTTACTAGCAACTTGATGAACACTTTGACGAGAGTTCATCTGCCAGCGAATTTTTAAATCTTCACGCGACAATAACTGTGGCAGCTGTGTTTTTTCAAGTTGAGCTTGTTGCTGCAACTTTTGTGTAAACTCTTGTTTAGTCTTGTTTTGATGCCAATCATCGNCAACTTTTGTGTAAACTCTTGTTTAGTCTTGTTTTGATGCCAATCATCGAAAAGATCATACTTGTTTGATTTAAAATCTAAATCCATAAAGCCAGCCTCCTAACCAAAATCAATTTTATCCAGCATCGTTTCAGTACTAGCCTGGTCTAAGCCTAAATAAGCTAAAGTCATTGCTTCACTGGAATGATTTAGCAAATTCATGACTAAGCCAATATTATAATTTGATTGCGTGTAAACGCGATAAGCCCCGGTTTTACGCATCGTATGGGTCCCTAGATAATTAATTCCTAACAGATCGCCAACCTTGCTCATGATTTTGTAGAACTGTTTTTCCGTGATATGGCGTTCGGGGTGTTGAATGGAAGGAAAGAGCCATTCAGAATCCAGCTGATGCTCAAGTAGCCATTGTCGATACAATAAGAGCTCTGTTTGAACTGGTTTAAGGTACAAGGTATTAGGCTTACCCGTTTTTCGATCGTGAATGAACGCATTTTGCTTAATAGACCCGTCCGGATTAAAAATATCGGTCTGTTTTAAGCGCATGACATCACTGACTCGCAAAAGTGTCGCTTTGCCAACTTGAAAAATCGTATAGTTACGCCGGCCAGCTTTAAAGTTGTTGAGTAACGTATCTTGAACCTCCTTAAGCACGTTAGAATCTTTGATGGGTAAGACAACTTGTTGCATAGTTTTAGCCCCTTTTCTTGAGATATTAAAATAGTTATGTTATTATTTTTGTAAGTAAAAAGTAAGGAGATGATATTGTGAGTGCAGGTAATGTAACTAAAGTTAGCTCGAAGATCACAAGTAAAAATCAGATTACAATTCCTAAAACAGTACGTGAGCTGTTAAAAGTTCGGTCTACTGACACAATTGAATGGCAGATTGAACCAAATGGTAGAGTAATGATTGTTCGTAGTAAACCTGATCTATGGCAACTTGTTGATGAACAAGAAAAAAAGTTCGGAAATCTCAGTACCACAGAATTTGATTGGGGTAAGGACATAGAAAGTGAAGATTTTGATTAATGAAATTAAAACAAGGCGCTATTTTGTGGATTAATTTAGATCCAGCCAAAGGAACTGAAACTAAGAAAAAGCGACCGTGTTTAGTTGTGAGCAACGATCACTATAATCGCTATTTTAATACGGTGCTAGTTGTACCAATCAGCACTTCTGACAAATATCGCACCCTAGAAAAGTATGTTAAATCTCCGTTATTTATCAAGATAGATAAAGGGGAAATTCACGGAACAGCGTTATTACAACATGTCCGCGCTGTCGATCCAACAAAACGATCAGATGGCGAAGTTGTGGCCAATTTATCTCAGCAAGAAATTAGTTCGATTAGTACAAATGTCCAACAATTTTTTTGAAAAACAGATGTTATTTATTGATAAAAGCAAAAGAATAGCCCCCAATATCTACATTATAGATATTGAGGGCTATTCTTTCAATGTTTTTGAGGGGCGATTTCTATATAATAGACCCTAAAATGATTATTTAAAGTGTTGTGAAAGTTAAGATTCCTAATAAGAAACAGCAAGCACAAATACCATAAATAGAAATAGTCTTGTTTCTTTTTTCTTTATCTGTAATCTTTAATGCGTGGTCATACTGTATCTTTTTCCTTTGTATTGTTTGGTTTTTTAAAAGTTCCATAAAAAAAGCAAAGAATAATGCAAAAAAACCAATGGAATCTGTAAATCCAAGCATAGAAAAATCTCTTTCAAAAATAGCAGTATAAATACCAATTGTAAGACTAATTAATGCTAAGGCTCCAAATAAGAGGCGGAATTTATTAAACTTTTGAAAAGTACGGTAATGTTTTCCATATAAAATTGGTAGTCTACCAAGCTCAATAATGCTTGTTTTTTTTCTTTTTTCTTTTTTTGTAGTGTAAAGATAAGAAATTAAAAAAAACAACGTTAAAAGTAACAATAAATCAATAAAAAAGGTCATAAGAAGTCTTCTTTCATGGATTAAACAAATTTAGAGAACATTTTTTATAATTTTCTCATAAGTATAAAAAAAAACAAGGATTCTTTTGAATCCTTGTTTTTAAGTTTTAAGCGGCTATAGCCAAAGCTAGTATACCTACAAATATAATAGTAGCATCGAGTTCATAGCCAATCACTGTTCCAGGATCGGGGGCTTTGGGTAGTGATTCTAAAACGGACGAGAGTAATGTTGACCTGTAGTTTTCAATGCTAAGTGCAAACTTAGCTGTATCTTTAGCCGCCTTAAAAATAGTATCAAGATTACTATTATACTTTTCAACGTCCGTTGCTGAAACTCCTACCGGTACTGTTGAGCCATTATATTTGTGCATATGGATCTTAAGGGTGATAGCATATCCTAAATCATAAGTCGTGTTATCTTGGCCTTTGTGCTCAATGGTAGACTTAAGCTGTAGCGTCAACACATGATCACCGGCACTAATGTTGCTAGTCGTGGTAATATCACCGGCTTCAATTTTCCCACCAATTGCTGAAATTTGAGCTAACAATGAGTTAGGATCAAATGCAAGTTTATTTTGCTCAATAACCTTTTGGACAGGGCCGTCAAATGTGAAATCAACTTTGTGGTTATTGATGTTGTAAGTGGTTTTTGCCAATCCACCTTCCGTGCTAATATCCCCTTCAAAGTCAACTGAAAGAGTGATTGTTGCAAATAAGGTGTTAACGGTATAAATATCCCCTGCAGCAGTTACTTTAATTCCCTTGAAAAGATGAAAAATATTTGTACCGTCGGCTAAACTTTGGATAACATTATTAACCTTATTAAGATCGTCAGAAGTTCCGTATTTTTCAGGGCTAAGTTCTTTGACAGCAGTTTGACGGCTGGACGTTGTAGCTACCTTATCAATTGCAAAATCTCCAATAGAGATTTCAGAAAATTGATCAAAGCCCCAAGCCTTTGGAATAGCAAAACCCAAGTTACCGGAATAACCGGTTGACATGTCTGAAACAAAGGCCTTTGTTGCGAAACCAGCAGCGATAATTGTTTGTGCAACGTTGCGTGTTCCATAAATACCTGTCTGATAACCATAACTTGCAACGCTGCTTTGGACAGCCTTAAAGTAAGGAGTGGCCGATCCAGAAATATCTCCAGCTTGAATGTCGGCATCAACAGCAAAATAAATTACTGTGTTAGTAGGAAACCCTAGCCTCTTGGCGGCCTGACCAGCTTTATGACCGTC
Source organism: Lactiplantibacillus sp. YT640 (assembly GCF_049745435.1). Lineage (NCBI taxonomy): Bacteria > Bacillati > Bacillota > Bacilli > Lactobacillales > Lactobacillaceae > Lactiplantibacillus > Lactiplantibacillus sp. YT640. Next base: position 4,927 of record NZ_JBMNVY010000055.1, on the reverse strand, counting down.
TGCGGTTCCGCGTGTGCTAGTAAAATAGGCTTGATCGTCAGAAGCTCCGTCTTGAAAAATTGGAAAGAGAGCTAACCCGGCGCTTGTAATTGTTTGTACTTCAGTTGCTGTTAAATTTTTTGCTCTCTCTGTACTGCCACTACCAACTGACCCTGTTAAATACCGACCAACGATTGAATAACCGGCCTTTTTAAGCGTTGAAACACGAGTGGCATTTAACTGAAACGAAGTATCACAGGCAATAGCGGAACGGTCTGGGTTGCCGGCAGAAGTCAATAAACTCATGAAAACGTCTATGCCAGCAGAAGCTCCATTAGTAGAACTTAGAGCCATAGTTGTTGCAAAAGAAGAGACAGCATTTACAACGGCTGTTCCATACGAACCGTCAAAAGAGCCTGTGTAAACTTTGTTATTAACATAGAGGCCCCATTGTAAAATCCTGACAAAATTATTCTTTTGTCCTTGGGTCACGGTTGGTGTTTTTGTTTTAGTAGACGGGCCATAGTAACCAGTTGCTGTATCAACACTCAAACCTTCCTCAGCCTGCAAGGCATAAATCAAAGCAGTGTTCGTATCCCTTTGATAAATCCCATCACATGGTAAAATACCAGTGTAAGCTTGATAATCATGATTAAGCTGTTGTTGCATTGAACGGATTTTAGCGTCCCCACCAGGAACTAAAACAAACGCGCTCATTGTTAGCAAGGCTTTCATAATGTCCGAGTTTACGTTGGCGCTGGTGTCTTTGATACCGGCGTCTTTTTTTAATTCAACGACAGCAGCCGCCGTGTTAGTAGTAAATTCTCCGGTAAAGTCTTCAGGGTTGATACCCTTACACCAAAAGCCACCTTGGATTATTTTAACAACATTGTGCTTAAAGCCAGTTTTAACTTTATTAGCAAATTGAGTATCCCATTTAGCGGCAGTTGAAGGACCAAAATTATCAACTAGATCTGTGATCCCTAATTCGTGTTGCAGAGCTCTAGTTAACCCATAAACTGTATTCCAACCAGTATTACCGTCCTCGGGCACTTTACCAAAGCCAGAAACTGAACCATAAGTTTTGTTGAGCCAGACTTGTGTTTCTTTTACCATTTCATCCATACATAAATCATCCTTTCTGTGTTTAGTGACTATAGCGCCTAAAACGAACAAGCTATCGAATTAGTAAGCAGTTTCTGATCCAACCTCCTTAAAAATTATTTGCTCAATAATCGAACACCAGTTCGAATAGACGACTTAACTTTAGCACAGAAAAACAAGAAAGCAAATTTTTGTCGAATTATTTTCGAACAAAAAAAGATCTTCCAAGAAAAAGGGAAGATCAAGTAATATATATTTTTGAGGGTCTGTTTCTCACTTATAGACCCTGAAACTACTTGCAGGATTGTAACTTGGTGGTTCTCTATTCAGTCACCTAACTGCTGGACCGTGTCAGATACATGGATCTGTGTCTTAAATTTTTTGAGGTCATGATTATTAGTCGCTGTATTTCCCTTATGATTTAACAAAGCATCTAGCGCTGCTAGGTTGCTAACATAAGTCTGATTAATGTAGGTGCGAGGAACGATACGCGCAACTTTAACATAACTGCCCTTATGATAAGCCATCACATAAGGATCTTTGACCCCAGGATTAAGCCCCGTTGTTAAGGTTAGTTTGGTCCATTCATTCCCCATCGTATTATCAGTGAACCAAGCGGTCCAGTAACCATTGGTTGCCTTATTGTTAGGTGAAATTTCCTTTTCACTAGGTAATTTAGTGTACCCGACTTTATAGGATAAAAACGGATCAAATCGATCAATCGTCCCAATACCTTTATAATATCCCAAACATAAAATACCAACACTAACTAGTGCTAGTACGATCAAGCTACCTAAGCCAAAAGTCCAACGACGATAACGACTTTTAAGCTTAACATCATGATCTATCTGGGTGGCCAAAGAGGGTTCTTTATTTTTTTTCATTGCAATCTCCTCGTTAAATAGAAGTTTTTCGAGTGAGATGTTAAACAGTTGACTCAAAGCATGCAGGGTCTCTAAATTTGGCATGTTCTTGCCAGTTTCCCAAGTTGAAACCGTTTGACGGGTCACATGTAATTTTTGAGCTAATGCTTCTTGGGTTAAGTTAGATTGCCTGCGCAAGGTCTTGATATCGTCTTTAAAGCTCAAATCTCACTCCTCCTAAATCATAATCAAGGATCTAAGGCAATCCTAGCAAGAATTACTAGCATTAGTCACGCAAATGTTACTTGCACAACTGGATAGTTTGGTTAGTGTCGTCAATAAAGTCATTCTTCAGATCGTAATACCGTTCTGAAGAATGACTTTAGAAATGATCAAAGGTCTATTTGTCAGTTATAGACCCTGATTTAGTTTTACTTTCTATGCTTAACAAATAGCAGTAAGACAAGTTGGATCAAGATGATAACAATAAAGAAAACCACTAGCACAATAAAAGCAGCTAATTTAGTTGCTGGCGTTTGAATCGTTCCAGCACCAGCAACTTTTCTAATGAAAATTACAAAGCTTAATATACTGAAGATGATTAGCCAAATAAGATTGCTTAGCCACCAAACTTTTAATTTCATGTGTTTGGGGTTACTCCTTCTTTTGGTAGTAATATGTACTAACTAATTGGCATAATAGAATTATACTGGTCAGAAAGGCAGCCGTCCATATCAAGCCAAAACAGCCACTATTCTTAAAAATCTCCGCGATAGGATATATATCATATGTTGAGAGACGTATTCTAAGCCCTCGTTCAGTGTTTACCATGATTAACTATGTTAACATTAGTAAAATTAGGGGGTGTAAGTAACATGAGTAAGACTATGAAACAACTTACAGCGGAGTTTGGCGTTACAAGGCAAGCTATCATGCGAAAAATGGACGATAACTTTAGAAGTAAGTATGTAAGTAAGGTACATACTAACGGAGCAAGTAGGCTGATAATAAGCGATGACGGATATAAGCTTTTAAAACAGCATTTTTTAAACAGTAACAAGGCTGTAAGTAACGAGAATGTAAGTTACAGTAATCGTGTTACACACGATAGCGTCACGAATACAGCAATGGAGTTGCTAGAAAAGCAACTGGTTGAAAAAGATAATCAGATTGAAAAGCTTCAGCAATCTTTGAGCGAAGCCCACAAGTTACTAAGCCAGCAACAACAATTAAACTTGTCTACTAACCGTCAAAACGAGAAATTACTCGATACCACTACAAACAACACCCCCTCACAGGACGATAGACCACTGCAAAACGACCATACAGACGTTTTAAAGCCTACCGAGGGTAATTCCAAGGGAGTAGAGAATAAGACGCCTAAAAAGGGCTTATTCGGCTGGCTAAGACGTTAAAAATACCCCTTTGCTATATTTTTGGCTTACCAATGGAAGGGTTGTAAAATGCCGCCAGCAGTGCTATATTATTACCAACGAAGCACCGAATTCACTCAATAAAAATGTTAGAAAGTTAGAAAATAAAATTTAACTCAAACACGTTTCTTACTTACAGCGCCAAGGCTTGTAAGATTGTTAGAAAAATATCGAGGTTCCTAAGAAAAAACAAATTTTTTCTGGGGACTTTTTTTCTTACTTTCTAACAAACTATATAGTATATATAAATATATATTGTTATATTCCTTATATATAGGGATTTGTCTAAATATACAGCGCTGGAATGCGTGTGTTAGAAAAATGTTGGAAAACTGTTAGAAAAATTCAAACACGCGATCTTTTGTTACAAAATCCATTGGCCAATTGCTAGGCTAAGGGGTATAATACTGTTTGTAACTAAATTAAATAGACAAAAAAATTCCCTCGGTCGCCACCGGGGGAACACAATAACTCTAAGCAAAGTTTATGTGTTCATTTTACCTACTATTGTAAGATTTTTCAAGTAGGTAGAGTTGAATTTTTCTGGATCACGGGGGAGCCAAGCCTCGTTACTAGAGTGGCAACATTCTAGCCAAGCAAGTTAATTCTACCTTTCGAGGACTGACAGCCGGTTAACAAGCTAATGAAACAAGTGGACAGGTCAAACGAGAGCCGCCGCTATAAACTCCCGTTAGGAATTAACCTATACTTGTATTTAGGTTTCTTCCGAACGTATGCCCCACGTACGGGGCGGGCGGTAAAGCAGTACGAAAGTACAGGGCTATTACGCAAGGCCAGTGATCCAAACAACTAAAAATAAATGATTGCTGGCACCTATAAAGGGTGCTTTTTTTATAGGCTAAATTAGTTAGGCTAATCTACATGCGCTATAGTAACAATTGAAGTTTTTTTACGTGAGTGTGATTGGTGACGAACTACAAAAAGTTTTCTTCTTCGCAAAACAAGGGGAAAACTATATCCCGCTCAGGTTCAAGCGCTCTGAACAGCAAAGGTCGAGACCAAAGTCAAGTTAGTTTTAAATATTTTATAGGTTTTATGAGGATTAGGGTGAGCTATTTTTGAGTAAGTTTGCGATTAAAAATCATTGGATAGAAGTTGTCTTGGTTGTTTTACTAGTTGGGGTTACAATTTTAAGTATTGGGTGGCATATTTATCGGTATGGTGGTGATTATTACTACATGCGAGTTAATGATAGTAGTGAATCATTTCCTGTAACAGTTCCAGTTGGGATTACACAGAACGGCTATGTTTATCGTGGTATTGCTAAAGATAAGTATGGGAATCGGCAACAGTTAGAGGTTAAAACGGTTGCTGATGATTTAGGGCCATTTCATAAGGGACAGATCATTAGAATTACATATAATCCTAAATTTGGTGTGACTAATTATAAGAAAGTTAGCCGTGATCAGGTTCCACCATTGGCTAGAATTCACTAACTTTTATAAAATAAGAATGCTGTTAAAATAGGCTTTGATTTGATCGTTTTACCTAGACCAATTTAATTTCACAAAGTTAAAAATAAGTATC
>NZ_JBMNVY010000054.1:0-8464 GCF_049745435.1 Lactiplantibacillus sp. YT640 | reverse complement strand
ATTGCAACGCGTTATGATAAGCTCGCTCATGTTTATCTGGCTACGGTCTACATTGCCTCAATTTGCATCTTACTTAAGTAGTTTTCAGACGAACCCTAGTTTAATTATACCTTAGATTAATCCAAGTGGTATCGTCGAGAACCGCTGAAAATTAAAATGATTTTGGACAGTGAGAGCTGTCAGCAAAATTAAACCGGGCGGATTTAGTGGCCAAACGGCGCGCTTCAGTTACGGCAGTCGCATTAATTTGGCTCCTTATATTCGAATGGGACAGTATTACGGGCGCGATCAGCGCAAAAATAGGCGGGGAAACAAACCAACCGGATGAGCGCTCACGCATATGGTGAATCGCCATCCGGTTGGTTTGATTATCTTATTCAGTTAATAAGAGTTGGTCTGCATCGTTGATTTGGATGATTTTGCCAGTCTTTTGGGTAATCAGGCCTTGGCGTTCAAATAACGCAAGCTTGCGGCTAATGCTTTCAGGGGTGGTTCCCAAGAAGGTCGCTAAGTCCTTCTTCTTTAATGGTAATTTAAACGCGTCTGTCTTGAGTGCAGCCGCCGTTTCCGTAAGGTAGTTGGCTAGGCGCGCTTCGACGGACTCGGTCGCCGTGCTCGTCGTTTGGCGTTCCAGCTGGGTGAGCCGTCTGCCGAAGACGTTTAAGACGTTGATGCTGATGCTAGGATATTGTTGCATCAACGCTTGAAAGTCGGCGCGGCGGATGCTGCAGATATAGGTTGGAACCAACGCTTCGCCAAAGGACGTGCGGCGTTGGTTCTCGAATAAGGCAGCTTCGCCATCAATATCACCAGTTTGTAATAAGTACAGTAACTGTTCCCGGCCATTTGCGGCTAATTGATAGACTTTGACTTGGCCGTTGGCGAGAATCATCAACGAATCGAGTGGGTCGTCAGCGCTGAAAATGGTGCTGCCGGATGGAAAGTGATGATGCTGAACGATCGTTTCAATTGTATCTAACTGTTCATCAGCGAGTTCCTTGAAAATCGGCACTAACTGAACGCATTCATGCTCTGCCATGAGAACACCCCCTAATTAGATTCACCTTTACTATACCAGATTTCTGCTATGGCGTAGGCGTTCGCGTTTCATCTATGGCTTGATTTTTAACAATTTTATTGTAACTGAAAACTTTTTATTATTTCTTGACGGCGGTCAAGTTCTTATCAATAAAATCCGGTTATGATAGAACCATCAAATGAGTTGATACGGAGGTAATTGAAATGAAAAGTATTATGCAATTAGGAACGTTGACCTGCCCATCATGCATGACCAAGATTGAAAAGGCTGTGTCGAACCACGAGGGTGTTGAAAATGTCAAAGTGTTATTCAATGCTAGCAAGGTCAAGGCCAACTTTGATCCAGAAGTAACGTCGGCCGATGATTTGGCACAAGTCGTGACTGGTTTGGGCTATGAAGTAGAAAACGTTAAGGTTAAATAGGAGGACGCATTCATGAGTGAATTAACGATCGATGAACAATACGCCGCTGAATTAAAACAAAGTGATATTGACCACCACGTCCCGACTGCCGGTGCGATGACGAATCACATCCTGTCGAATCTAATGGTCGCATATGTTAAGTTAAGTCAGGTCAAATGGTACGTCAAAGGCCCGCAATCATTGGCATTGCGGACGGAATATCAACAACTGATCGACCAAAATGTCCGTCAGTTTGCTGAACTCGGTGACTTACTCTTAGATGAAAACCAAAAGCCATCTTCCACAACGGCTGAATTAACCAAGTATTCAATGTTGGAAGAAAACGGGGCTTTCAAGTATCAATCTGCTGATGAACTCGTGGCCGCAACAATCAAGGATTTTGATACGGAAAACCTATTCGTTGACCGGGCTATCAAGTTAGCTGAAAAAGAGACCCGGCCAGCATTAGCCGCATGGTTAGTCGCTTACCGCGGTAGCAATAATCGCAACATCCGGGAACTGCAAGCCTACTTGGGCAACGAGGCACGTACCGGACTAGATGAAGAAGACGAAGATGATGACTAATTAGTCAGGTCAGTTCAAACTAAGTGCTCGGGATCGCCATTGTGTGGGCAGGCGATTCCGGGCACTTTTGCTATTGTGACTAGGCTGCGCTATACTAGCGACATTAATTAAGGGAGGGACCCCAAGATGTCGATTAGTGATATTATCATGTGGACGTTTGTCTTTATTATCGCGACTGGGTTCGTAACGGTTGTTTCAACGACAGTACTATTGAAACGAGCAAAACGAGCGCCCAAGGATACCGAGCAGTCCCACAGTGATGACGAGGATGACTGGAAAAAAGATGATTGGAACCATGATGATTGGAAAAAGGGCGACTGGAAGGATTAGTGGCGTTAGCTGGCGCCAATTGGAAAATAACCAGCGCTGTTAGTAGTTGAGTTGGCGGATTAATTGGTCAGCTTATCCGCGTCCTGGTCTGGCCGTAGTTGACCTTAAATAATGATGAACACAACGAGTGATTAATATTAAACGTGCGTGATTGCAGCAATCAAATGAACTTGATGCTGCAGTCACGCACGTTTTTTAGAATCGATTGAATGTTATTTCGTTTTTAACAACAAGTCTAATGAATGCTCGAGGTTCTGAACATCGGCACTTGTCATATTGTCGACGCAATTATTGATGTTGCGGGCAATGACCAGCTTCATTGCCTTGTCGATGCTGGACTTGACCGCGGAAAGTTGAACGAGAACGTCGTCGCAAGGGCGGCCCTCATCCATCATCCGCAAGACGCCGTCCAGTTGACCAGCGGAGCGCTTCAAACGGGTCTGAATTTGTTTACTGGTGACATATTCTTCGGTCGTTGCCATGGAGACCTCCTATCGACTTAATCGAGTGCTTTTTGAAGTTCGGCTTCAAAGGCCGGCTTTGGCCGCGCGCCCACGAGATGACTAACGACTTGGCCATCCTTCTTGATTAGGAAGGTTGGGATCCCTTGAACTTGGAATTGGCTCGCAATTTCTTTGTCGTTGTCGACATTCAATGAGACGAAGTTGACCTTGTCTTTGTAGTTGGCATCTTCGGACAATGACTTCAAAATTGGGTCCATCATACGACATGGCGGGCACCAGTCAGCGCGGAAATCAACGACGGCAATCCCAGTATCCGTTTCTTTGGCAAAATCTTGATCATGAATTTCTTTAATCATGTTAACCCCTCCAGATGTGCATTATTAACAATTACTAATATACCCCCATAGGTATACAGATGCAACTTTTTTGTCCAAATGACCAATTTATCAAGTTAACTTTCAAATGGCTGACGTACAAACGTTTTCCTGGGTTTGACAGTTATGTGGGGAAGCCTTACGATGACCACGGGGAAAAGGCTTTTTTAACCTTAATGTCAGGAGGGAATTTTGTGACTAACACGAAGTCGGACCATGCTAAAAACCAAGTTTTAGACTTATTTACTCGGTTACAGCTTTCACTGCAGCAACATGCTACGCCCGAGCGTTACCAGTATGTGCTAAATATTCTTGAGACTGGTATCAGTAAAGTCAAACATAATCAACAGACGCCTGAACGCCAAGCCCGCGTTGTCTATGACCAGATTGCCAGTCAGGTGTTTGTCGATAAGTTACACTTCACCACCGACGAAAACAAAGTGCTAACAGCAATCAATGAAGTGACGCATTCTCAGAAGGGGTGGGGCGAGTTCAGCATGCTAGGAACGACCAATACGTGGCCTAGCCAATAATACGGATAAGGGGGTGTGGTTTGCTTGCGCCGATTTCCGCTTGTTATGATTCCTTTATGGTTGTCAGCTGACCTGCCATAAGGGACTTTTTTGCATGCCAAGTTCTAGATGTTCAGCAACTGAAAGTTAGCTTTAATGACTGAACTCCAGTACGCAAGTCTGTCTGAAGTCAAGTGGTGGATAGCGACACTGGTGGTAATTTAAGTCCTGCAATTATTGAGTTTCGTCAATTATGAACCAGGGTGAGAATCTGATTCGCCAGTTTGAATTCTGATATCGTGCTTGCTAAACGTCGCTAGCTCAGCTTTAATACGCGCGGGGGTATAAGTAGGAGGCCGGCTCAGATGATTAGAAATGACTTATCACAGTAAAATGAAGCGCTTACATAAATGGCTTTATATGCTATCCTTCAAAGTATCATAGATGCTCGGTACCATACGAGGAGGATACAAGATGACAGGTTCATGGGAAGCACGCTACGCTGCAGAATTCTTTGGCACCCTGATCCTAGTGCTACTAGGCAACGGTGCTGTCGCTAATGCATTCCTAAAGAACACGACCGGAAACGACGATCCAGGACTCGCCAACGGGGGTTGGTTACTGGTGGCGTCGGGGTACGGGCTGGGGGTTATGCTGCCAGCAATGATGTTCGGGTCAATCTCTGGAAACCACTTGAACCCTGCGATTACGATTGGTCAAGCAACGGTTGGTCTCTTCCCCTGGTCACACGTTGCGCAGTACTTAATCTGGCAATTTCTCGGTGCCATCGTAGGACAATGCTTGATTCTCGCACTATACTGACCACACTACCGACAAACGACTGATGCTGGCGCAGTATTAGGGACGTTTGCCACTAGTGACGCCGCTCACAGTCAGCTGAACGGGTTCATTACCGAAATGGTCGGGACCGCCGTCCTAATTTTTGGGGCGATGGGACTGTATCGCGGGATGTTCTTCCATCAAAATATCGATATTGCCAATATCGGGGTTGGATTACTGATTGCGGCAATGGTCATCTCGCTAGGTGGGCCGACTGGGCCAGCTCTGAACCCTGCCCGGGATTTAGGGCCGCGGCTCGTTCACGCACTATTACCGGTTCCCAATAAGGGGTCTTCACATTGGGAATACAGCTGGGTTCCGGTCGTGGCACCAATTGTTGGCGCCGTGATTGGGATTTGGCTTTACAAGATCTTTTTTAGTTTATAATTGCAATTAATCAACCTAGCGTACTTATGAAATTATTATGGCGTTATCATTTTAGTTATTGTTAGTCAAAAAATGGCACCCAGACTAGTTGGGGAAGACTAGTCTGGGTGCCATTTTTTATGGGCTGGGGGTGGATATCCGTAGCGTGGTTAGGCCGTTGCGGCTTGGATCGTTTTGGCAGGTTGTTGTTTGTCGAACTTGGTCTGGAAGTTAATCAGGCGCATCGCGTTGAAAATAACGACTAGGATGCTGGCTTCGTGGACGAACATCCCACTGGCCATGTAAATGTAACCGAAGACTAAGCCAATCAGGAGGAAGGCTACCGTCGCGATGGCGATGAAGATGTTTTCCCGCGTGTTGAGCACCGTCTTCTTAGCGAGGCCATGGGCGTGGACCAGTGCTGGGAAGCTGGATTGCATCAGGACAACGTCGGAGGTGTCGATAGCGACATCGGTCCCGCTACCCATGGCAATACCGATATCCGCGTTAGCGATGGACGGACTGTCATTGATTCCATCACCGATAAAGGCGACTGTGTTCCCATCAGCTTTGAGCTTTTTAACGTATTCGACCTTTTCTTCTGGCAATAAGTTGGCGTGAACTTCGTCTAAGTTCAGTTCATCTGCGACTGCTTGGGCGGTTAACTGATTGTCACCAGTCAACATGACTAATTTCTTGATACCCTGAGCTTTGAGTGCGGCGAGTGAATCCTTGACGCCTGGGCGGATGGTATCGGCAATCCCGAAGATCAGTTGAACTTGGCCATCAACGGCCATGATGACTGTGGATTGACCACCGGCTTGTAAATCGTTCAGGTCTTTGAGTTGAGCTGGGTTAAGTTCGATTTGATGCGCGGTTAACATCTTTTGGTTCCCAATGACGACGGTTTGGTCACCGACTTTAGCGCAGATGCCTTGGCCTTTGACGGTTTCAGTATCATCGAGGACGGGTGCGACACCAGCGGACTTTTGGGCTGCGTAGGTCACGATAGCTTGACCGAGTGGATGGTCAGAAACACCTTCGATGGCAGCGGCTAAAGCGAGTTGATTGTCGGCGTTAGTCGTGTAAGTGTGCATCGTGGTAACGGCAGTATTACCTTCCGTCAAAGTCCCCGTTTTATCGAAGACCAACGTATCGGCTTTGGCAAAGGTATCGACGACTTCGCCACCCTTGATTAAGATGCCACGTTTGGCACCATTACCGATCCCGGCAACGTTTGAGACGGGTGCACCGATAACGAGGGCCCCTGGGCATCCTAGAACTAAGACGGTGATCGCTAATCGGAAGTCACGTGAGAAGGCGAAGACTAAGACTGCTAAAACGAGAACGGCAGGCGTATAATATTGAGCAAAGCGATCGATGAACTTTTCAGCTTTGGACTTCGTGTCTTGGGCTTCTTCGACGAGTTCGATGATTTTAGCAAACGTCGTGTCATCACCCACTTGAGTCGCTTTGATTTTAAGATAGCCGTTTTCGACCATCGTACCAGAATAAACGGAATCATTGAGTTGTTTGTTGATCTGACGGGCTTCACCGGTGATAGAAGCTTCGTTGAGGTAACCATTACCTTCAACGACGACCCCGTCGACAGGGACTTGGCTCCCCGTCTTGACTAAGACAACATCGCCTTCGTCAACATCATCGACGTCGACTTCTTCCGTACCATCAGCGGTTACGAGGGTCGCGGTCGTCGGTGACATGTCAGTCAAACCTTTGATGGCCGTCCGCGTCTTTTGTAACGTTTTGCTTTCGAGGTAGGACCCGAACAAGAATAGGAACGTCACGATGGCTGATTCATTGAATTCGCCAATGATGAAGGCCCCGATAACGGCAATGCTGACTAACAGTTCAATACTGAAGACCTTGTTGCGCAGCGCGCTCCAAGCCCGAACCGCGATCGGAATAACCGCAATCACGGATGCGACAGCCAGAATGACTTGGTAGTCCAGTGTGAATTGGAACAAGTATTTGCTGAGCATGCCGAGGACGATCAGAATACCAGTGATTAATGTGATTTGATTCGTATGTTTAGTTAGAAACCCCTGAATTTTCATAATTTGCAACTCCTTATTTGATTTGATGACCCTAGTATAGCCGCTGATTCTTGATGGCAACTTGATAGCCATCAAGTTTTGGTCAATTTATCAAAATAAATCAGATTTACCGTTGTGCTTGGTGTTTTCTTGCGTTAATGAGGAGTCTTAAGTTTAAAATCAGCCAGCTTAGGACCGCTGGAAATAGTGCGAGTTTGCGTAAACCTGCTGTTGTGGCGACGTCCTACACTGGCTTCCAGGCATTCTGTGCAATGGCCAGGACGTGGTGGACACAGATTTAAGCCGATAAACCACGTCTTAAATACTGGTCTTCCACTAACCAAGCACACAACACTTGCTAAGTGGAATATCACCACTGGGCCTTGCCCAGAATACCTTCCAGCCGGGATCCTATTCGAAAGGCGGACATGGAGTACTCAGCCTTTGATGAAATAGTCGTTGGTTATTAGTAAACAGTCACTTTGATATGGAACTGTAAGACTGGTTTCTGATAATTTATATGGCATATCGTTTTTAATTTGACGAACCTTCAGTATCATTGAATATTGTTAGAATTTTCTCTAGTCGATTGAGACGTTAACGTCCGTGAACCTATTAACTGACATATTTGGCACCGTGACCACAGCCAGCGTCTAATATCTTACTGTCTTTTTTTAAATGAATACTGTTAACAATAGATTTCATTATTCTATACTTACCAATTATTGAAGTATGCATGTATTTAAGCCCACACAAAACTAACACTAAGACCATAATGGCTGAAACGGTGTTAAAACCACTTATTAACATCATAATTCCAATAATTAAAGCTGGCCCAAAGAAAAAAGCCAAGCCTATTGGTGCGTCCATCTCCCAAATACTTTTCATTAAAATCTCCTATATCAACGTATTTATTCTTTAAAGCATATCATTTTTGTTGCTACTGTAATCTTTAAACTTAGATTTCAAATCAAATCCATTTCCTATAACTAATCATCGTGATACTACATTATGAGTCACAAAAAGACTTCTTTCTGTAACTAAGAATGGAGAAATTGTTCTCTTCACTTATAATATAAAGAACTAATTAGCGCTAAACATCTTAATTGGTAGATTGCAAATTTAATCCGAATTTTTGGACAAATTTGTCAGCATAACCTGATACGGTGTTTGCCAGTCGAGTATTCTAAGCGGTCGCTGGTTAATTTGGAGTAACGTCGTCGTGAAATCTTGAGCACTAAAGTGCTCAAAACGAGTCCCATTAGGATAAAAATAAAGTAAATTCCGCTTAAAGCGTTCATTACTAACAACTTCAGCTGGCGTATAAGCAAGGCAGTAATAGGTCTTAATACCATATTGTGATTCAAGTGATACTAGCCCACTAAACTCAGTGCCACGGTCCACCGTAAAACTATGCACCGGACCATTAAAAGTGGTTAGGAACTTAGTTAGGGCTTCATTAACAGTCGCTGTCGTCCGATCTTTTAACCGGTATGCCC
>NZ_JBMNVY010000053.1:0-8547 GCF_049745435.1 Lactiplantibacillus sp. YT640 | reverse complement strand
TGTGAGACGTTTACAGTTTGTACGTCTGTAATTACACCTAGCATACCTAAAATGGTCAGAACCGTGTTAATGGTAGATTGCAAATAATCACTAACCAAAATATTATGCCGATAGATCAATGTATTGCCGCAGTTAAACAAAGCAAAAAAGAGTCTCCTCATCAGTTGAGAAGACTCTTTATGCCCGAATATATTATGATCCTAGTTAAATACATAGACCTTACTTTCATAAGGGCGTAATTCCGTGCCTTGATCATCATCGTAATTGCTGATGACGAGTTTGTCAGCTTTCCCCTGATCATAATCACGGGTCACCGTGTTGGCAGTGAAGTTACTGATTACCAGCAACGTCTTGCTTTGATAATGACGCCGGTAAGCAAAGACTTCTGCATCGTCAGGATCAATTTCATCATAGGTTCCAAACTTAACCAAGTCGGAATCATGCCGGAGTTGGATTAACTTCTGATAGTGGTAAAAGACGGAATCTTTATCTTCCAACACAGCTTTGGCATTGATTTCCTTATAAGTTGGATTCAAGGCGAACCACGGCTTCACGTCCGAGAAACCAGCGTTCTTGCCGGCGTCCCATGGCATTGGCGTGCGGGCGTTATCCCGGGAAATGTTGGCTAAATACTTCAGCATGGTTGGCCCATCCACCAGCTTCTTTTCCTCGACCAACTCGCGGTAGGCGTTGATTGATTCGAGATCTTCGTATTGATCAATGCTGGTGTAGTGCACATTGGCCATGCCAAGTTCTTCACCTTCAAAGACAAATGGCGTTCCTTGCATCATGTGAAGGGTAGTACCCAGCATTTTGGCGGCGCGAACCCGGTACTTTGGATCATCGTTGGCGAAGCGAGAAACTGCCCGGGGTTGATCGTGGTTGTTCCAGTAGAGACTGTTCCACCCCTTGCCATCTAAGGCTTTTTGCCAACGGGAAAGCGCGGTCTTCAACTCTGGTAACTTGACCGGCTGATCGTTCCATTTGCCCAAGCGCTTGTCTGGATTGGGTTCCAAAGCAACGTGTTGGAACTGGAAGACCATGTTCAGTTCATGGCTGTCGAGGCCAGTGTAGCTGATGGCATCTTCGGGCTTTGAACTCGGCATTTCACCAACTGTCATGACATCGTAGTGGGAAAGCACCTTGTCGTTCATTTCGTGGAGGTAGTCGTTTAACTTAGGCCCATCGGCAACCAGACCTTCCGTGAGTGGGTAGGTGCCGGGGTCAGGTGCATCGGGAAGGCCTTCAGGTTTGGAGATCAGGTTGATGACGTCCATTCTAAAGCCATCAATCCCTTTATCCAACCAGAATCGCATGATGTTCCAAACGGATTCCCGAACGGCTGGGTTTTCCCAATTCAAATCGGGTTGACCAGGGGCAAACAAGTGTAGGTAGTACTGGCCTCGTTCCGGAACGTATGTCCAGGCACTGCCACCAAAGGCTGCGTGCCAGTTGTTGGGTTCATGACCATCAACTGGATCGCGCCACATGTAGTAGTCGGCGTACTTGTTATCCTTGGATTGTTTGCTTTCTTGGAACCAGCGGTGTTGATCGGAAGTGTGGTTAACCACGAGGTCCATTAGTAACTTCAATCCGTGGGCGTGAACCTCCTTCAATAATTCGTCGAAATCGGTCATCGTGCCATATTCCGGTAAGATCTTCTCGTAATCGGCAATATCGTAGCCGTTATCTTTGAGCGGGGACTGATAAATTGGGTTCAACCAAAGGACGTCAACTCCGAGCTTCTTTAAATAAGGCAGGCGCTTGATGATTCCATGAAGATCACCAATCCCATCATTGTTACTGTCCTGAAAACTTTGTGGATAAATCTGATAAATTACGGCATTTTGCCACCATTTGTGGGTCATATTGAATTCTCCTCTTTTTTTAGTGAGCGGAGTCAGGCGGTTAGAAACTGGAATATAAGTCTCCATGGGCAGAAATTCGTGGGCTTGGAATTTTTGCCCATGGTGCTTATAGGGAAGCTTCTGCCTGACGTTTCTGTCCTATTTATTATAGTTTAACTGGTTCACTCAATTTTGAGTGAATAAAGCGAACTGAAAATGCAGCGATTACTAATGAAACACCACCAACCAAAAACATTGCTGGCATTGAGTGGCCAACCATTGGGAAGATGAAGAAGCTGCAAAGGGATGCGGCAATTTGGGGCAAGCAGATTGCACAGTTGAAGAGTCCCAGGTAAGCCCCTTCATTTTCACCGTTCAAAGCCTCTGTTAAGAGTGAGAATGGTTGGGTGTTCATGGTGATATAAGTGATCCCGATCAGGCAGAATGGCAAAACGAGCAACCATTTGCTGTGGATGAAGAAGATCAGGATGAAGCCAAGGGCACCAGCAAGCAAACCAAAGACGTACCATGCTTTTCGGTGTTCTGGCTTAGTTCGGGCTTGCACTAACAATCCAAAGATAACGGAAGCAACGGCTTGGATGCAGGTAAGCACGCCGTACCAATTACCAGCGGCTTGATAACCGGCTGATGATGGGTTGGAAGTGTGCCAAACGTTCAAAGAAATGGCACCGGCAGCGTAGGTCCAAGAGTAGAGAATGGCAAACCAGGTAAAGAATTGAACAACTGAGATTTCCCAGAAGACCCGGGGTGCTTTCTTGGTTAATTTCCAAAGACTAGGCTGCTTCTTTTGCTTGGTTAAGTCAATGTTATGATATAAAGCATATTCTTCTGGATTGTATTCGTGAACCTTGGCAATCGTGTAGAACGAGGTCAGCAACAGAACGGCTGCGGCCAGGTAGTAAGCTAATTTAACGGTGATTGGCACTTCACCTTTTTGAGCGACGTTTGAAAGGCCGATGAAGGCGAGGAAGAATGGCACCAGGCTGGCGAGAACCCCGCCAAGGTTGGAGAAGGACTGCTGCCAAGACCAGGCCATATCTTTTTGATCTTCATTGACCATGTCGCCGATGACCATCTTGAATGGCTGCATACAAACATTGGATGAAAGGTCCATGAATAAGGTGGCGATAGCGGCAAACCACAGTGCAGCCGCCGAACCATAACCAAATCCAAATGAACCGGCGTTAGGAAGTAATACCAAAACAATTGCTGCGACGGGTGCGCCAATAAATAAATACGGCATGCGTCTTCCAAAACGGGTCCAAGTGCGGTCAGAGTACTTACCAATTAATGGCTGAATAACCATTCCGGCCAGCGGTGGCAAGATGAAGAAAAAGCCTAAGTTATTCGGGTTGGCGCCAATGGTTTGAAAAATTCGCCCCATTTGTGATTGTTGAAGTGAGAACGCCATGTTAACCCCGAAAAAGCCAAACGTCATTGCAAAAATCGTGCTTACTTTCAAACTTGGCAAATGGGAGGCAAAACTTTTAGGTTCAGTCTCAACGTCCCCACTACCAGTTTTTGCTTTTGCGTCCATAATGATTCCTCCTAAAAAATAAGTGAGCGGAGTAAAGCGGTTAGAAGCTGGAGCCTAAGTCTCCTTCTGCTTTACGGAGCTGTTTTAATAAAAGTGAGCGGAGTAAAGCACTTAGAAACCAGAATCTAAATCTCTTTTTTCGAAAGCTCCTACTTCAGGAATTTTTGAAAAAGATGCTTAGATAGATATTTCGCTTTACACAGCCGTCCTACGTGAACGCCCCAGCAACTTGGCCAATAAATATATTGCAAGGAAACGTTTACAGCGATTATAATATCACTGAAAGAAAACGTTTGCAAACGTTTCACATCAACACCACAAACGTTTGTGTTTTACTAAAAATTTAGGCGTCGTTTACTGTGTTAAAATGAGATGAACATCGTAAAGCGCTTAACATTAATGATTCTAGTGAAACTTATCAATATACATAAAAGAGAGGTGGCGCAATCATGGCGGTCACAATTAAAGATATTGCTAAACAAGCAGGGGTCTCTCCTGCCACTGTTTCAAGAGTACTGTCTGGTCAGGCAGCATTTTACTCAGAGAAGACAGCAAAAAAGGTAAAAAAAACAGCCAAAAAACTTGGCTATCAAAAAAATACGGCTGCCGTTGAATTGGTTACCCGCCGTAGCAAGGTGATTGCGGTCATTGTGAGCTCAACCAAGACGAACTTTTCCGACCAGATCATTGATGGGATTCAGCAAGAGGCCGGTGAGCATGATTTGAATGTGATTATTTTATATGCCGGCGAAAAAGATCCCCAGATGGAACGAAAAGCTTTGGAAACCGTGATTGAACGGTCGGTAATGGGTATTTTGTTGGTCGCCGTTAACCTTAATTCGGTTAATGAGAACCTGTTAGTCAATGCCAATATTCCATACCAGTTCCTATCAATCACCCTTAAAAATCGAAAATTACCGTTCATTACCTCGGATGATTTTCAGATCGGCTATCAAGCTACCAAGTATTTGATTGATAAGGGTCATTCCAAAATTGGATTTGCGGCAGCGGATTTAGACTCTGTGACTGGTCAGTTAAGATTGGATGGGTATCATCAGGCCATGGCTGATAATGGGTTGCAATTGAATTCGGCCTGGGTTTGCGGCGGTGACTTTGCTTATGAAGACGGCGTTAATGCGATGAAACAATATGGCCGTGAGCCGGAGGTGACAGCGGTGATCGCATCCAGTGATTTGGCCGCAATCGGCGTGATGAATCAGGCACAGGATTATGGATTGAAAATCCCAGCTGATTTAGCTGTGATGAGTGTTGATGGGACGAAACTTTGCAGCATCGTGCGGCCGCAATTAACCAGTGTCACTCAGGAATTCTTCGAGATGGGTGTTCGGGGGATGCAGCAGATTATTAGTCAACCGACAAAGGCCGCCAAATCAGCTTTTACCCCATTTAAAATTATTGCTAGGCAGAGTGTCTAGGACAGCTCCTCCAGGCAGCAACCTGCACGTAAGCACCACAAGCAAAAATTCCAAAATCGGGAATTCCTCCTTGCGGCGACTTACGGTCCGGTTACTAATCGCCTGGATCTGCTCACTTATTTTTAGGAAGGAGTGGCATCTAAGAAGCTGTCTAAAATCTCTTAAGTAATAGTGCTAAAAACGCTAAAACGACCATTTGCAGACTGGTGGTTAATTGACGCTCACAATTTTTCCAAAGTCGCCGACAATTCTCTAGCCAACTAAAAGATCGTTCGACTACCCAACGTTGGGGCATGACTTCGAATCGATGCAACTCATTGTGCTTCGCAACCTGCACGGTTGCGTTTAAATTACTGGCTACATCGAGCTGAAAATTAACGCCTGAATAACCACCATCAACTAAGACATTTTGAACCTGGCGTAAATGCATGGCATGTAAAGCGATCATTTAAATCATGCTAATGACTTCTTAACTGATGAAGACAGTGGCTTACCGGTTTTCTTAGAACCCGAAGCTGTGCAACTACTTAGTTTTTGGTGCCGTACCCCGCAACAGATGCGTCGCTTCATTGGCATTATCTTAAATGCTAAGTACCGAGTTGAAAAGGATCATCAAGATATTGGGGTTCTAATCCCCGCTTGACGACGAAGAACTAAAACCTTTGATGACTAAAGCCTTGAGACGCTACTTTAACGCCCTAAGAAGCAATGAAAAGCACATCAAGAACGTGGAAAACTACTTATACGGCACCATGCAAAACCTATTTGGCGTTTGGTGGAATAAACAAGCGGCTAGAGAATATGCGGCCAAACACCCCAAAGAACAGAACACTGACAATGAGCGTTCTTGAAATTAAACGTCATATGGACTCATTTAAGCCGTTTTTAGTGTTACATGCATAATTATATTAAAACTGCTTTAAAATCGCTTAGAAGTAAAAATAGGTGCCTTAAGTGGCCGAATTGACGATAGCTGAGCTAGAAAACGGGATAGGAGCTTTTTAAATGACCAAACCCAGCAAAGAAATCGAAACAATTGATCAAATGTTGGCTGACCCCTGGGCAGTCAATATTCAAGGCATTTGGGAACAAGCAGCACATAATCCAGACCCTGATAAGCGCAAGTTGTTTGACGCGTTACACACTTACCTCTTAGATAAACGGCAAGAAAAAATTATCAACGAAAAGCATTTTGTGATTTAACATGGACGAGTCAATGAATCAGTGGTTGGAATGAAAAGGAGGTACAAAATATGACTAAGACACAAGCATATATGGACAAGTATCAATTTACAGTTGCAGAAAACAAACGGTTTGCTCGAACAAATTTTACCAAGCTAGTGCACACTAATGCCCGCTTTGAAGGCGTAAATACCACTTTGCCGCAAACACAAACCATTATGGACGGCATGAGTGTGGCAGGCGTTCCTGTTGAAGATATTTTGACAATTGTTAACTTAAAGCGTGGGTGGCAATATATCACTGATCAAAATGCCCCTTTAACGTTAACCATGGAAAAACAAATTAACAAGATTGTGGCCGCGGAAGACGCCTTAATACCAGGAGAATTACGGCAAGGAAAAGGAGGAGTTGATTTAGGCAGTGAAGACTTTTTTGAACCACCCTTAATTAACGAAAAACAAGAACAATCCTTTTTACAAAAAATTTTGGCTGATCCGCAAACAACGACCACTGATAAAGCATTGACTGTTATGTATCATAATATGCGCCAACAAATCTTTTGGGACGGGAACAAAAGGACGGCGACTTTAAGTGCTAATAAAATTATGATTGACGGTGGTGCAGGCTTAATCAATGTGCCGTTAGATAAGTGGGATCAATGGAACGAACTAATTGCCAATTATTATCGAAATAATGACATGGCTAAAATTAAACGGTGGACATATGACAATGGCATTCAGGGATTACAAATTAGAGCAAACTTAGAGCTTAAATCAGTTGAAAACGAAATTGGTAAAAGAATCCAAGAACAATTAAAAGATTTTGCGGATCAAAACCCAGAAATTAAGCCAAAAAATGATCCAGAAAATAAAAACGATCGGCCTAGTTATTAGGTTGATCGTTTTTGAGCTTATTCGGTTTATGGGCATTAACGTAATTGGCAAATATTTTTAAAAGTTCTTCGGTTTGTTCGACCGATAGGTTATCAGCTTGAAAGTATTTTTCGAGCAAATCCCCTTTTTGAATTAATCGGCGAGAACGGGCTTTGCGGGCTTGCCGATTTTCGTAGTATTTAGATTGCCGTAATTTAAAATTTTCTCGCTCAATTTTTTGTTTTAAACGCGCTTGCTGATCGACTAGTTTTTCATATTGATTAGACATGGAATTTCCCCATCTCGTATGGCTAATGATCTACGGACTTTACCTTTAAAAATTCAGAAAATTGCTTGGCTAAAAGCTTAATCTGATCGTTAGACAAATTAGCATAATCTAAATTGGCTTGACTGATGATTTGTTTACCTAGCCGTTGTTCAATCTTATTTTTTTCGTCCTTAATTTTTTGATTAAGGGCTTTTAATTTAGCTTCTTGTTTTTCTAAGTTACTTTTAGACATAACGATTCCTCCAATCATATTAGAAATAATCACCGAAACTATATCATATAGGAAACGTTAAGTCAAAGTATAGAAGTTGAAATAGCGAAGCGGAAGGCATACACTAAATTAAAGTTAAGATAATCAGAAGACCGAGTGAAACGAGGCCAATGCGCACTTACACCCCACTAAATTCTTGTGGGGTAAATCGTGCTAAAATCCTGTATTAGAAGTCGCCGATGGCGACAACAAAGTCAAAACCCATAGAATCAAAGGAAGGCAGTGACAGACATGGCAATATTCCACATGAGTTTTAGTAATATTAGTGCTGGTAAAGGACGAAGTGCGATTGCCAGTGCCGCTTATCGAAGTGGTGAAAAGCTATTTGATGATAAGGAAGGTCGCCACTATTTCTATGCCCGATCGATCATGCCAGAAAGCTTTATTTTGACGCCAAAAAATTCACCNGAAGTGGTGAAAAGCTATTTGATGATAAGGAAGGTCGCCACTATTTCTATGCCCGATCGATCATGCCAGAAAGCTTTATTTTGACGCCAAAAAATTCACCTGAATGGGCGAGTGATCGAGAGCAGTTGTGGAATGAAGTTGAAAAGAAAGATCGTAAATCAAACTCACGGTATGCAAAAGAGTTTAACGTGGCTTTACCGGTAGAATTAAGTGAATCCGAACAGAAAGAATTACTGACAAAATATGTGCAAGAAAATTTTGTCGATGAGGGCATGGTAGCCGACGTGGCAATTCATCGCGACCACCCAGATAATCCGCACGCTCATGTGATGTTAACTAATCGGCCGTTTAATTCAGATGGAACATGGGGAATTAAGAGTAAAAAGCAATATATTTTAGATGATAATGGCAACAAAACATATACCGGAACTAGCAAGTACCCTAAGAGTAGAAAGATACTGATGGTCGATTGGGATAAAAAAGAAAAAATAACTGAATGGCGGCACAATTGGGCGGCAAGTGTAAATCAAGCTTTAGAGCAAAAAAACATTCCTGATCGAATCAGTGAAAAATCATTTGTGGAACAGGGAATAGCTGATACACCAATGCAACACGAGGGAATCAATAGCAAACGGCATGAAAGAAAGGCATTTAATCAACAAGTTAAGAACTATCGTAAGTCCA
>NZ_JBMNVY010000052.1:0-8921 GCF_049745435.1 Lactiplantibacillus sp. YT640 | reverse complement strand
ACGTGACGGTGATTCGTGACGAACAACAAAAAGTTTTCTTCTTCGCAAAACAAGGGGAAAACTATATCCCGCTCAGGTTCAAGCGTTCTGAACAGCAAAGGGCAAGTGCACTAAACTGGTTTGAACTTGAGGGTTAAGAGCACGTGGTTGCGTGCAGATAGGTTAAACTAGGGTGTTATTAATGTACTAATCGTCACGTAGACCACAAAACGTTAAGAACTAACTACTAACGATAGACACACTATTAATATTATATAGTCTCAGCCTAGGCGGGTTCTAAGCCGACATGTTTCGGACAATTATACATGAAACGTCATTATCACAAAGTGACTTACATACGTATAATAATAAACTTTCACAAGTGTAAAATACTGGTATATTAGCATTTACAAATTTACTCTATTTTCACAAAGTATCATTATCGCATGATATTGGTAAATATATAGCCTTATATTGTTGATATAACAACGTTTTTAACACTTCACAAACTTTAGCTTTTNCGCATGATATTGGTAAATATATAGCCTTATATTGTTGATATAACAACGTTTTTAACACTTCACAAACTTTAGCTTTTATTAATGGCGATTATGTTAACTAGTGTAGCTTATTTTGCTTAATGAATTTTTGAGTATCTTTCTGGTTTATACTGTATGGCTGGGTTTTAGTTTGGGCATTATATATTTTTATTTTGTGATGGTGATGGTCGGTAAGGTATAGGTTTTGGTTTAGTAATGTTAACCCCTCTTTAGAATCACTTTTGATACGAAACACGACTTCTTTTGAGCCAAACGGGCTATGGGTTTGTTGGCCATCGATGTAGACGTTGTTTTTACTAGTGTTCCAACCGTAGTTGCCACCGTTGCTGTTGTTGTACTGAGTGAAGGCACCGCCGCTATAACTGGCAAAGGTGGGCTTTAATTTGCCATATAGGTAAAAAGTAGGTTTTCCATTTTCCATGGCGAAAAATGTATTGTAAATTTTGACATCTTGAATATGCAAGTCATCAAGCTGATTGCTCCAAAAGTTTAGTCCTAAAAACAATAAAATAGTTGCCACTAATAGGCCTAAATACTTCAAAATGCTGATACTTTTTCTGTAAAGAGTGCTTTTCATAATAATATCCTTTCTCAAAAGTTTATCTTGACCCAAGAGCTCGTCAATACTGATATCAAATATTTTACTGAGTAGTATTAATTTATCGATATCGGGATAACTTTTATTTAGTTCCCACTTAGAAATAGATTGACGCGAAATATATAATTTTTCAGCTAGCTCACTTTGTGTCAGTGAGTTGTCGTGCCGTAATTTTTTTAAGCTTTCAGCGAATGTGATCTTTTCTTACTCCTTTCGTAAATTATGACTTTATTTTATCTGGATGTTGATATGTAAGCACGCACCAGCTGGTTGCATTGAGTGAAATTAATATATGATCTGAACATATCCACGTTTTTAGGGGGCTTAAATAAATCCGTTTTGAAAATTAAAGAGGGGGAGTACGGGATTTTTAACTGTCTAAATTTAACTAGCACTACGCGTAAGAAATGGACTTTCCTAAAATTTGATTGTGAACAATCAAATTGGCTATTTTCCTATCAGACTAGGTCAACTTATTGGCAGTATTGACAACGACAAGTATTAGAGCTAAATCTTGCTGCTATAAAAACCGAATCTCAATTCGTTGCAGATTCGGTTAGGTTAAGTAAATAAGCATAGTATATAAAAATTAGCCGAGAGGACAATTTTAGGAAATTTGAATTCGGCCCATGACTAATTATGCCATAATGAGTTTGAATGGCTTAAAACTCATTTCAGACAGGTATAAGGACTAGCGACTTTTGATTTCCTTTACAAAATGCTGAAACACAGTTGATTGGTCTTGATATTTCAGCGTGCTAGTAAATTGTTTTAGTTCTTGATAGCGCTTTTCAGTGCTTAATAGCTGTTGTAATCTCTGTTCGGTTTTAATTTGATCGCCATGGTCATCAAGCAATTTTTCTAATAAAGCGCCTTTTTCGATTAATCGCTTAGTCCGAGCTTTGCGTGCTTGCTGACTAAGCCGGTTACGTAAGACCCGTTTTTTAGCTTTGAGTTGTTTTTGCTGTTCGTCTAGTTTAGCAATTCGAGCTTCCATTTTCTTAATCTCTTCAGTGGATTCTGGCATTTTCCTAACTTCCTTTTAACTTACTAAATGTTCTACAAGTGAAGTATACTGTTTACAAGATAAGAATGCTATACTGGTTTTATGAACTAGTTGCCCCCTGCTAAGGGCGCACTTATATGTACGCTACGCATACATATTTTTCGCTTACGCTCATGTGCTCGCTCCGCTGGGGCTACCGCCGGTTGCCTTGCCGGCAGGACAGAATCAAAGGCATTCGATTTTAAAAATTTGATTTTCGGCTTTTTCCGCCTCATCAAATTTTTAAAATCTCACACAATCCTGATCATCAAAAGTCGCCTTTAGGCTCCTAATGATGAACAAGATTGTGAGGATCAAACCCCAATTCAAAACCAAGGTCAAAGTCAAAATCGGAGGTCAACGTCATGGCGATTTATCATCTCTCACTGAAAACCATTAGCCGAAGTAAAGGCCAATCGGCCGTGGCTTCGTCCGCTTACCGCTCTGGCAGTAAGCTTAAAGACCGTGAGACCGGCGAAACGAAAGATTTCACTAAAAAGCACGGTGTGGAGTATAGCGAAATCCAGCTTCCCTCGCAGGCGCCGGCCGAGTATTACGACCGTGAGGTGCTCTGGAATGCCGTTCAGGAAAAGGAATCCAAGGCCAACGCCCAGCTGGCCCGTGAGGTTGAAGTGGCGTTACCACAGGAGCTTGACCGTGACACGCAAAAAAAAATTGGTACACGACTACGTGCAGCGAAGCTTTGTCGACCGTGGCATGTGTGCTGACTGGTCAATCCACGATAAAGAAGATGGCAACCCTCATGCTCATATCATGTTGACGACCCGGGCAATCAAAAAAAACGGTACCTGGGCGCCGAAACAGAAGAGTACCTACTTACTAGACGAGGACGGGGCTAAAGTCCCGCAAATCGACCCTAAGACGGGGCAGCAGAAGATTGGCGCCCGTGGTCGGAAAATGTGGAAACGTAACACCGAATCCTACACAGATTGGAACGACCGGAGCAACGCCGAAATTTGGCGTAAAAGTTGGGCCGAGAGCTGTAACCAGTACTTGGCGCCGGAAAATAAAATTGACCATCGAAGCTATGAACGCCAAGGTGTGGAACAGATACCGACTATCCATGAAGGACACGTGGCCCGTGAGATGGGCGACCGCTCGGAACGAGTTCAAACCAACATTGACGTCAAGGCGGGTAACCGTGAGTTGAGCGGTCTAAGCGCCACCATTGCCAAAATTCAAGAAGAAGCCAGAAAGCTATTCCGCCAGATTGCCGAGCTAACCGAGCTCATCAGGAAACGAGCACAGGAAAAGGCGGAAGCTAAACGGCAGGTAGAACAACTCGCCCAGACAGGATCAGCGGAACCCACGCCGAACGTGGCAGACAATTTCTTGAAGAAACTCAATGCTGACAAGGCGAAACAGGCTAAGCCGGCACCGCCGGAAGAATCCGTGGCGGGAGATTTCTTGAAGAAGCTCAATTCGGATAGGAGTAAGAGGCAAGCCCATAAATACCGTGAGCGAACGCATGACCAAGGAGGGCCAGAACTATGACAGAAAACGAACAGGCACTGGTACAGCTTTTGAAAGCTTACGATAACGGGGAAATCGACTTTACGAAAGTCCCCGCTATTAAAGTAATTATCCGGCAAGAAGTCGCTCGACAGGTGGCCCATGCGGTCAACCCCGCCAAAATACAGGAACAGGCCAGCCAGCAACTAAAGAACGACCAAACGAGCTATAACGAGCAGGTTAACAAGATTTTGAAACAGCAAGGCGCCCGACTACAGGAGCAGGCCAGCCAGCTAGACGTGGAAGGAGTCAAGAAGCATTTGCTGGCCGACATCGACCGGCGTAGTAAAGCGGTCAAAGAAGCACAGACCAAACTGGATGACGAACGGGAAAGACTAGCAGACCGAGAGAAAAAACAGTTCTGGCGGGAGTTGATACCGAACCTTGCCGGTGGTGTCGTGAGCCTGTTTTTTGCCGTCATGATTTTGTTACTGTTCAAAGCACTTCTCTGGGACGGTGTTTGGCGTGGATTAGGACTTAACAGACTTACTGATTTTGTGCTGACGTTGGCGAGATTACACCCTTTCGGCGGGAGTATTCTTGGGTTGATTCTGATGGTGCTGATTGCCGGCGCCATCATTGTCAGTTTCTGGGGGATGGTCGAAGCTGTAAAGATGCTGACGGACTGGGACGCAGAAAAGCTCATGTTTTGGCGACATGACCGGTACTGATAAAGGAGAATTTAAATGTTGCTCAATTGAGTTTAAGGGGATTAACCAAAATCAATTTTATCTAACATATTTTCGGTACTAGCTTGATCTAAGCCTAAATAAGTTAGTGTCATAGCTTCACTGGAGTGGTTTAACAAGTTCATGACGAGCCCAATATTATAATTTGATTGGGTGTAGACGCGATAAGCACCCGTCTTACGCATTGTATGTGTGCCTAAGTAATTAATACCTAACAAGTCACCAGTCTTACTCATTATTTTATAAAATTGTTTTTCAGTAATGTGTCGATCAGGGTGTTGAGTTGAAGGAAATAACCAAGTTGAGTGTAGTTTTTGTTCCTGGTACCAAGCTTGATAAGTTAATAGATCAGTTTGAATTGGTTTTAGGTAGAGCAAATTAGCTTTACCGGTTTTTTTGTCGTGTATAAACGCATTCTGACGCACGGTTCCATTTTCGTTAAAGACATCGGCCCAACGAAGGCGCATAACATCACTTACCCGTAACAAGGTGGCTTTGCCAACCTGAAAAATCGTGTAGTTACGACGACCAGCTTGAAAATTGTGTAGTAAGGTATCTTGTACTTCAGTCAGTACGTTTGAATCTTTGATTGGTAAGACGATTTGTTGCATAGTTTTAGCCCCTTTAAAATTTTTGATTTTTAGTACAAATTAAAGTACAATATTAAGTACAATGAAAGGGTGGTAAATATGACATTAGCACTAACACAGAGCGATTTTCGGGCTTACCTAAAAAAATATTTAGATATAGTTAATGACGAAGACGAAACCGTTAAAATAGCTCGTTCAAAAAGACGCGCAGTAGCCATCGTTTCTCAAGAAAAAATGGACTGGCTAGTAAGAGCATTAAAAGCTAAAGAAGGTTCGTTAGAATATGCAATTGCACGTGATCAGTTAATTAAACGCCATGTTTTACCTGACGATGAAATTGTTGCATCAGATGATGATTATTGGGGTCAGTTTAAATAATGAAAAAACTAAGATTTAAACCACGTGCAACCTTTAATGCTGATCTAAAACGGTTAGCCAGTTTAGACAAATCTATTATTGATGAAGTTCGAGCAGCCATTGACCTGTTGCTTGAGCAACAACAATTACCACCAGAATTTGAAGATCATGAGCTTAATCGGCGAATGAGCGGTTATAATGAATTTCACTTACGAGATACCCCGAAAAACAGAACGCCAAGCGAAACTAACGATGTCCTAGTTGTTTATACGATTGATAAAGATGAACTAGTCTTAATTGGCATTCGAGTCGGATCGCATGATCGTTTATTTCCTGGGCAAAATCGTTCTAAAGGGTATCGAAAAAATGACAAATGAAAGAAGTTATTTCTTTAATATTAAAACAAATAACCCCTAATATCTATAATGCAGATATTAGGGGTTATTCTTTCAATGTTTTCGAGGGTCTATTTGGTAAAAATCCCCCCATAACATTGGAAACAGGAAACGATTTGAACACGGATAAGGCGGAAGAAATAGAAAAGGTTAGGAACGAGCCTAAAACGCCAGAAACGGCAAAAAAACGGCACTGGTGGCAAAGACGATAAATAAGGTATAATGAAAAAGTTGCCTATCCAATCTGCAACGGTTGGGAGGTGTAAAAATTGTTTACTTCTTTCTTTGCCCCACTTGCGGTTGCGCTGATAACAGCGTGGTTTACGGACTGGCTAAAACGGAAACGCCGCAAGTAAAATAAAATAGGCGACATTTAGCCCACTAAAAAAGCCCTTAGCAGTCGTAACCTGCTAGGGGCTTTGGTGTAAAAACGTTTATTCTTTCTTTGCGATTTCATTATAACATGAAACAAAAATGAAGTGCAAAGAAGTATAATGCAGTTGATTAAATAATTACTTTGAGAAGGTGTAATAGAATGAATTTACATGAAAAACAAGATGAAGTATATAAACATGAGAATAAGAAAGCCATAGGGTTTATAAAATTCAACCAAAAATGTGATGATCTCGTTAAAGGGCATTTTTTTCTAAAGTCTATTGAGAATTTTCGGGATAATGGAAGGGACAAAATAAAGGACGATTCGGAAGGTATTATCAAATTAACCAATAATGAAATGATTAAGTATGGCGAAATACTTAATGGCAAATCACAAACATATATTAGTAGTTTTACTGTGCTTTTTTCAGATGATTTTGATGATAAAGGGAAAATAAAGGAAACAACAGTTGATAAACTTTTAAACAAAAAAGGGAAAAAAGAAGATTTGGAAAAGAGAAATGCTGTTATATTCAATATTTCGCTGAATGATTCATTTGAAGCTATGGGACGTAACACGCCAGAATTTGTAAATTATGAGATTAAAAAGCCAAAGATGGGCATGGACAGAATTCAAAGATTTAAAACTAATAACTTTTTGTGTTGGAGAAAGAAAATAAATTCCACAGACCCAGATTTAGATGAAGATTACGTGAATGCGATTAAATCTTTAACGACGAAGAATTTACAAGGCATGAATACTAAAGAAATATTTAAAAATCAAAATTGGTTGGAAAAAATTGAAAATCAAATTAGTATTGGGCTTAAAGGGACGTATGTTTATTATGATGATAAGCCTTTAAATATGAAAAAAGATGTAATACTAAGCGAAATAAACGAAACTAAAGACATAGAAGTATACGAGAAGTATTTAGCGGAGTGTTTTGCAAGAAAAGCTAACAAGTATGGAGATCAACATGAGTATCGATTAATATTTTCAGAATTCAAGGAAACTGCTACAAAAGAAAATTTTGTTTTCCCAAAAGGAATAGAATTAGAATATCTTTTAAAATCAAAAGAATGGTATGCGAAAGAGGTCAAGAATAACGAAGTGGAAAATTTGTGCTTAGAAGATTTTAAAAAATAAAGTGGTATAGATTGTGTAATTTTGAAAAAACGGCGATATGTGAATGGAACTTAAAGGTTTGCGGCGAGTTTGTGATTTAGGGTCAATGCACAAGGGTGCGTGAAGCATTGGTACGGTTGTTAGTGTTGATAAGGTAGGTTATGTAAACAAGGAATGGTATATAAAAAACCTCTACTTGATTGTAGAGGCTTTTAAGTTAAATCTTATTTTTATTTTAACCATGGAAGTTACCAGTATATTGATTGACAGTAACATATGGATAATCATTAGTGTTAATTTCGTTGACCCAAACTTCCCAAAGTCCATTACCATAATATTTATAGTAATTAGGCGTTACCTTATAACCATTGTAGAGGTTATGTTCAAATGTAGTTACCCAAGCACCTTGTGGTCTAGTAGTAACAGTTCCAACTGCTGGTTGGGTAGAACTACTTGATTGTGCAGAAGAACTTGTTTGTTGATTAGTAGAGCTAGTAGCTTGTACTTGACTGCTAGAACTACTGGAAACAGAAGAAGTAGAACTACTTTGACTGTTTGTAGTAGAATTGCTTGTTGAACTAGCAGAAGAAGCAGAGCTCACCTCACTAGAACTAGAGGAAGTTTGACTACTTTTTTTAGAAGAAGTAGAACTGTTACTAGTCTTTTTTTTACTACTTGTTTGTTCAACTTTAGCAGAGCTGCTAGAAGTATTTGATTTTTGATGACCATTGACTGCCTTAATGATAAAAGATGCAGCAAGAACAATAACGATTAAGGCCCCCAAACCATATAGCCACCTTAATTTTTTTTATTCATAACTGTACCCCCTTTTATCACCTATCCTAACATTCTAGAAATTAGACAGTTATAATTTGACCTGCGTAAATTTTGTTGGCGAAAAAGTTCTTTAACATCGCCATTTGATAATAGAGTTTTGGTTAAATCTTTGGCAAACTGTTCCATGGGGAATCCCTCCGTTTTGGTTTGGTTTGACGATTTAATCATACGGGGAAGGGATTCCCTTTTCAATAGGATTTTATTTATTTACACAAACTATTTTATACTCTCTTAGAAAGGACAAACCATAATGTATTTACTTTTACTTTTACTTTTTATTTTTGCATTCTTATACCTTATACCACAAAAAAAAGAAAAAATACTAAAAAAACAAAATAAGTCCTCTGCTTTTTATCATAAATATTCAGCTACTATTAAAAAATTCCGTTATATATGCCTTTTAGTGGGATTTTTTATTGTTGTGAGTGCGCTCTATACACTTATAATCAAAAAGGATTTACGTATTTCACTCATGTTTGAAGCATTACTATTTTTATTTGTATTCATACAAGTCCTAACACATCTTTTTGAACAAAAGTTATTTAAAAAATATACTTTAACGAAAAAATTACCACCACTCATTTCAAAAAAAGCAGAAATCCAAAAAGCTATTGGTTTATATGGATCTGCCGTATGTTCACTATTGTTAAGTTTATTTGCCCTTCTTCTCTCAATAACGGAGTAGTACCTCAACAGCCTTATAAGCAGCAAATTCTAAACATAAAAATAACTCCAGATTTAAAAACTCCACTAGGGACTGCTCCGAGTCAAGTAGACAGTTCAAATAATTAAAATAGCTATGCAGTTTTTAGAATGGCATGATTCCGAAATTCTTTC
>NZ_JBMNVY010000051.1:0-9347 GCF_049745435.1 Lactiplantibacillus sp. YT640 | reverse complement strand
TGGACTTACGATAGTTCTTAACTTGTTGATTAAATGCCTTTCTTTCATGCCGTTTGCTATTGATTCCCTCGTGTTGCATTGGTGTGTCAGCTATTCCCTGTTCCACAAATGATTTTTCACTGATCCGATCAGGAATGTTTTTTTGCTCTAAAACCTGATTGACACTAACTGCCCAATTATGACGCCATTCAGTTACTTTTTCTTTTTTATCCCAATCAACCAACCAAATTTTTCGGTTTCTCACATTTCCTGCAGGGGTCTTAGTTTTATTACCATGACTATCTAAAATGTATTCGGTTTTTGTTTTTTGTCCCCAAGTACCATCGGGGTTAAATGGGCGATTGGTTAACATCACATGAGCGTGCGGATTATCTGGGTGGTCGCGATGAATTGCCACGTCTGCTACCATGCCCTCATCAACAAAGTTTTATTGCACATATTTTGTCAGTAATTCTTTCTGTTCGGATTCACTTAATTCTACCGGTAAAGCCACGTTAATCTCTTTTGCATACCGTGAGTTTGATTTACGATCTTTCTTTTCAACTTCATTCCACAACTGCTCTCGATCACTCGCCCATTCAGGTGAATTTTTTGGCGTCAAAATAAAGCTTTCTGGCATGATCGATCGGGCATAAAAATAGTGGCGACCTTCCTTATCATCAAATAGCTTTTCACCACTTCTATAAGCGGCGCTGGCAATGGCACTGCGTCCTTTACCAGCACTAATATTACTAAAACTCATATGAAATATTGCCATGTCGGTCACCACCTTTCTTTGGGTTTATGGGTTTGACTTTGTTGTCGCCATCGGCGACTTCTAATACGGGTTTTAATGGGCTTAGCACAACGTCATCAAAGATGACGTGTAAGTGCGCATTGACCTCGTTTCACTCGGTCTGCTGATTCTCCTGAATTTACTTTTAGTGTATGCCTTCCGCTTCGCTATTTCAACTCTTATACTTTGACTTAGCGTTTCCCTTATGATACAGTGTCGGTGATTATTTTAAGATGATTGGAGGGATAATTGTGACTCAAAGTAACTTAGAAAAACAAGAAGCTAAATTAAAACAGCTTAATCAAAAGATTAAAGCTGAAAAAAGCAAAATTGAACAAAGTCTTGGTAAGGAAATCATTAAATCATCTAATTTGAATTATGCAACACTGACCACTCCACAAATTAAAATGATTGCTAAAAAAACTGCCGCCTTTTTAAATCAAGATCAAAATAACCAATAATAGTTAGGTGGTAATGACTATGCCTAATCAATATGAAAAACTAGTTGAACAACAAGCGCGTTTAAAGCAAAAAATTGAGCGGGAAGATTTTAAATTACGGCAATCTAAATATTATGAAAGTCGGCAATACCGCAAAGCTCGTTCTCGCCGATTAATTCAAAAAGGAGCTTTGCTAGAAAAATACTTCCAAGCTGATAACCTTTCGATCGAACAAACCGAAGAGCCTTTAAAAACATTCGCCGATTACGTTAATGCCCATAAACCGAATAAACTCAAAAACGATCAACCTAATAACTAGGCCGATCGTTTTTATTTTCTGGATCATTTTTAGGCTTTACTTCTGGGTTTTGATCTGCAAAATTTTGTAACTGCTTTTGCACCTTTTCTGGATAAGTAATATTTTGGTTTATCCAAGGAAAATGCCTCAAATCGTTCTTAAAAACTTGTCCCTTCTCTCTTGCATAAACAGAGGTAAACTTTTCGCTATTATCATAGATCATGACCTTATCAGATTTAAAGGCCACTAATGGAAAATTATGTTTGGATTGCTGATAACGTTTCTTGATCGTTGCCACTGGAACACCGTGGCCACCTTTTTGTACCCGTTCGTTGACCCTTTGGATAGCTAAATTTTCATCTCGCAAAGCAACATACAATAAAGTCACTTCAAAGCCATTTTTGTGAGCTTTGTCAATCAAATTGATTTGAGCTTTTCCTCTACCTGCCAGTGTTGTTTCTACGTGAATACTTTGCTGGTGATCTAAAGCATAGTGTAGTTGTTTGATTTCTTCTTTCATGGCTTTTAAGTTGTCACTGTCTTCATGCCAATCGCCACCCATTTGTCTTAAAATTTCATCAGCGTTAATCCGTTTTGTTTTGTCAAATAAGATGGGAAATGTATCGTATAGCGTACTTTTCCTGCTCCGTTAATACCAGCAACAATTATATATTGGGGTTTATCTATCAACGGACAAAGTCCTTTCGCTTAATAACCTCATCTTGCCTTTTATCTAAAAAGTAGGTATATAAAGCGTCATATACTTTGCGCTTTTCTGGATCTGGCTCATGTAATGACTTATCAAGTAAATCTTTTAAATCAGTTTCTTTGGCAATTTCAAAAAAGTCATTAATTGTGATTGTATCTTTCATGTTCATCACACTCCCAAGTTACTAATTTATTTAATCTGATAAGCCATTAGTCCTCATCTGGATCATTGAGCCAATCAGCGACTTCTTTAGCGTCTTTGAACTCTGTTACTGGTGTCTCTTTGGTAGCCTTTAAAAGGCTTAAATTAGCTCTTTCGGCTTCGCTCAGGGCTGGTTTAAACGGTAATGCTGCGTCAGCTACGATCCGCTTATAAAACATATTGATCGCGGTAGTTGGGTTTAGACCTAACTGGCTTAAAACGGCTTCGGTATTATCTGCCAATTCTTTGTCAATCTGGACTTGTACGCGTTTCTTTTCCTTAACTGCCATGATTTTCTCGCCCCCCCTTTTATTACTACTCACATTATACTAATCTTTGAGTACCATCTCAATTAGCCTGCTTCTTTAAAAGTTGTGAATTTAAGTTTGCTGTCCTTTCCGCAATGGCACTTATACAACGTTCCTGAAATGCCCGTACGCGCATTTTAAAACTCGTTTAATATAATTATGCTCTATCTGTTTAAAACGGCTTAGATGAGCTTAGATGCCGTTTAATTCCAAGAGCGCTCATTGTCAGTGTTCTGTTCTTCGGGGTGTTTGGCCGCATATTCTCTAGCCGCTTGTTTATTCCACCAAACCCCAAATAGGTTTTGCATGGTGCCGTACAGGTAGTTTTCCACGTTCTTGATGTGCTTCTCATTGCTTCTTAGGGCGTTAAAGTAACGTCTCAAGGCTTTNTTCTCTAGCCGCTTGTTTATTCC
The DNA here is from genome assembly GCF_049745435.1 of Lactiplantibacillus sp. YT640. NCBI lineage: Bacteria > Bacillati > Bacillota > Bacilli > Lactobacillales > Lactobacillaceae > Lactiplantibacillus > Lactiplantibacillus sp. YT640. Next base: position 6,203 of record NZ_JBMNVY010000051.1, on the reverse strand, counting down.
ACCAAACCCCAAATAGGTTTTGCATGGTGCCGTACAGGTAGTTTTCCACGTTCTTGATGTGCTTCTCATTGCTTCTTAGGGCGTTAAAGTAACGTCTCAAGGCTTTAGTTATTAAAAATTTAAGTTCTTCGTCGTCCAGTGGGATTATGACGCCAATATCTTTGTGATCTTTGTGATCTTTCTCAACTCGGTACTTAGCATTTAAGATAATGCCAATGAAGCGCCGCATTTGTTGTGGGGTACGGCACCAGAAGCTAAGTAATTGCAAAGCTTCGGGTTCTAAGAAAACCGGTAAGCCACTGTCTTCATCAGTTAAGAAACTGTTTGAAATCTTTAAAAGCGCCGCAATAGAACTGACATAAAGGCTAAGGTCATCATTGTGGCGCTCGTATGTAACTGCCTTTCGCAATTTTTCCACAGTCGTCGACATTTTTCTATCCAACTAAAGGATCGTTCAACATAGCCAAACTTAGCGGCCACTTGGCTATATGAGGCATGATGACTAATCGCCCAGCTGGCAATTTGAATTCTAAATTGCGGCGTTACTTAGGGTGGCTCAAACAGAACCTTAGCCCCATGTGTCTGATAAGCGGCAACCAGCATTCTAAAGAGTCCCAGTGATATCTGATACTTATTAGCAATGGTTCTCAGACTACCTTGATCATCAAAGTAGTCGATCAGGGCACGCAATTTGAGGGCTTTTGAAATCTTGGTCATAAAAAAATACCTCCAAAGTTAAAGCTTTTTACTTTAACTTTGGGGGTATACCTCACATGTGTTTGTGGGGTATTTTGTATATCTTTGTAAATAACTTAAGATTAATATAATTATTTAATCTTTGTTTGAACCAATAATTATCTTATAATTTTTCTTTCGCACCTCTAACTCTGATAACAGTTTCTTCAAAAACTTTTGTGAACCATCTCTTGGTGTAACTCGATAATAATATATTCCCATATCTGAAATGTAATCTGGAACTTTTCCATTATCATCACCAGAGTACATGCCAAAAACAGCTTGAACACAACTAAAACTTGTTTTAAAATTCTCTGGAATTGCCAAGCTTTTTGAATTAATGTCATTCTTATAACTAGATAATTGCTCCACTATTTTCGAATGATTATGATCTTTGACAATCGTTCTAAGCTTCATATATTTCGTATCAACTATGATTGTACCAATGAAATTGCATTCAGAGGCATATATATCTATGCGAATGTCCGGCTTTCGCCTGTTTGAACTTGTGGTTACAGGAATTGAAGAAGCAACTGGACTAGAACCATATGGAATTTCTTCATTATAAATTACTTTTAATAGTAATGAATCATTTTTCATTACAACACAAGTACCATCATCTAAGAAAGGCAAAATATCTGAGCTTTTGACTTGATCGAAAATCCACCCTGATATAGGAACATAATTACCTTTCTTCAAAAGAGAAATAATTTTGATATATCCCCATATTTCATATAATTTCGCAGTTTGCTTCCAATAAAAGTTGTAATTATGATCTAAAGTATATCCTTGTTTCCGATTCAATTTAGAAAAAATTCTATAGAGAATATTGTACTTAGGCGATAATACCAAAGATTTGGGAATGAATTTCGTTCGTTTCGAATTAACATTTTTTAGAAGATCATCATTTAAAACTTCCTCAAAATAAGAATGAAGCAATGCTAATTGTGAAATTTTTTTATCAACTTCTTTCAAACTACTTTCATAACGGTTAATAGTGAAATCATTACTACTCCTGTCAATACTGGAATATTCTCTTTTAGAAAAATATATTTTTTCCCTTTGATAATTTTTTGTTAATTCGGTTTTTATGCTTTTATAATATTTTACAGATGTTCGACAGAATTTAGAAAAATAATGAATGATATATTTCATCCATCGATTTTCTGGTACATCATATTCTAAATAATGATTTGGAGAATAAATGTAATCAGTTTTATCTGGTCGTTCAGCCATTTTGCGAATTGATTGTATGTCAATAGTCTTAACTTTACCTATGTTTTCCCACTTATATTTGATAGAAACCTTGTATTTTGCTTCTGATCTTAATTTTTCTATTACCATCCTTGTCTGATTTGAAATTGTTAAAAAATATTCCACTTTACTATTTAAATAGTAATTAGAAGAATTTGATTCTCTTGAACCCTCATCATATTTGTGCTTACTTACAAAATCATTTGCCAATCCACTGACCATTTTTTCAACTTCAGAACGCATTTTTTCCCATTCTGGGATAGATAAATCTTTAGGAATTATTTTAAAATACGTAAAATAGTAATGGGAATCATGCAGTATTTTAATTGAATAATACCCAGGCGGTAATGGCACGGGCTGCTTTTTATAGCTAAAAATATCAATACTCTTTTCACTAGCAGTAAACACAGAATCATTTCCAATGGTGTTCTGATTTTCAAACTGAAAATCTGCCAAATCCTCAACTACAAATTTATCATGAGTATTGTTTGAAATGAATTGCAAAGAAAAATTTTGGTATTCGCGAATTTCTTTAATTTGTAAATTATTTTCCGTTAACAGTTTATCGTCATAAAAAATTGGAAGGCATGCAGTTGTATAATCAGTTTCAAGTAAAACTTTAATTGGTAAAACCATATACATCTAACTCCTTAACCTTACGTCTAATAGTTGATTTAGATTCTTTAAAATCTGAAGACGTTGGATAACTATCTAACGTTTTTTCAAGTCGTCCTGGAACTACATTACCACTGGTATCGACGGATCCAAGTAATCCCTTTAATTGTTTCTCAGATCCTCTAAGCTTAGTCCACACCCTTTGATTTAACTGCATATCAATTGCCTCAGGTCTTGTTAATTTCGGGGTATCTGGCAAGTTACACAGATATCCATCAATCTGCTTAACGATTCGCCAGCCTATACCAATATTTTTATCAACTGAATTTAATTCTTCCTGAATCTCCCAGAGCATTCTCTTTTCTTCAGTAGTTAATGCATTGTTCTTAGAACAATTTTTAAATTCAGAATATTTTGAGAGAGTAATTCTTGTGTTCTTATCATGCGTTGAAAAATTAGCAGAAGTAGTTGGCGTCTTAAAAAAAGGAATCATCTTTAAATTAATGACATTGGCGCGGTCTAAAACTTTATCTGAAAATTGATAAGTAGATTCATCAGTATTTACCGTTCCAACAAATAAAACATTACTCTTGATTGTAATAGATGACGGATATTTTTCATTGTTGTACATTCTGGACTCAAGTTCTTTATTGTATAATTTAATTTTTCGTGAATCAGGTTTCATTTCTAAGACTGACAAAAATTGTGAAAAATAGTGCTCGACTCGTGCCAAATTCATCTCGTCAAATACTACCATGTAGAGTTGATCACTATTTTTTTCAGCATCCAATAATATATCTACTAGTCCACTATCACCTGGGCGGTAGACCGAGTTGATAGTATCAGCAAAGCCAATAAGATCGGAATCATCTGCCCAATAAGGCCGTACGGGTATAAATTCAACATTTTTGTCCGGAATTCGTAGAGCCCTAGCATAGGCTAATGCGAGTTGAGATTTCCCCGTACCACTCAATCCGGAAAGTATAACTAATCCATCACTTTTCATTGCTGTATGAAAATTCACTAGATCTTTTTGTTCATAATACAGTTTTTCTCTGTCTACAATACACCGAAGTCGGTCCAAAAAATCTAATTCAGAAATATTTTCCACAGGCTTACTTAAATTTGGTTTATCCTTAGAATATTTGGAATTCTTATCAATTACCCCGAGTAGACTATCTTGTTCTAAATTAGTAGGCTTAACTGATGTTACAGCCCTATCCAATTCAGAAATCAGAGCTGCTTTATCAATAAAAACAACGTCATCACATGTATACTGGTTACCATACCAAGCGTCATCATTGGTATTAATTTCCGCTTTTTTCAAGCTACCATTGTCAACTCTAAAGGCAATCTCTCCTGCGGTGGTATAGGATTGGTTTGAAATAACACCATAGAGTGTCAGTTGGCCATCATCATTCCACAACACCGCATCAGGATTATCATCACTTTCATGCGACCAAGGTTCCTTTAATCTTCCAATCACTTTTTGTTCAACTAAACTATTTTCAAAATCGATTTTACTTTGAATATCCGGATTTGTATTATTCGTAGAAAATTGTGGGATCATTACCATTCGAACATCTGGATTAAACTCAGCATTCATTTTTCTTAATGTAGGTTGTTTGCCCTTATAGTAAATTCTATCATTAGTGATCTCTACAATTGGTCTGACAATAATAATCTGATTCTGTAAGCATTCCCAAATAGCCCCCTTCCGACTTTCCTCCGAATCATTTTCATCATCGGTAAAAATATCTTGTAGATTACTAATATAAAAACTAATTTTGTTTTCGTATGGGCTTTCCTCCCTATCAATACTATACGGAATTTCAGATAAAAGAGTCAATTTAGTATATGCATGATTGCCATCTCCAAATCTGATATCTTCAGGTGAATTTAAATAACCTGCGACCAAAAAATCTTGTGAACCACCTTTAATCGACATATATCTTTTCCCCTAACAAATTAAATAATTTCTTTAATTGATTTTTGTTGAATCTTAATAAATTTCATTTCAATGGATAATTTATGGATGAACAACCCTGAAACCTGTTCCTTAACTACCCATATTTCATTTATTGGTTGGACTGAAACCGTGTCTAAAACTTTATCCAATCCATCGTCTTCAGACAGTTGAAATACCCTATAATTTTGCATTTTATCTATATCATAATCTCTATCCGCTATTAACAAAATATATTTTTCGCTTAATTCCTTATTTAAGATTTTTATTTTCTGCTGCAACTGATCATTATCATTTTTCAGTTTTGATTTTTGATCCTTTAAATCTGAAATAGTTAGTTTCAGATTTTCAACCGTTTTATCGGCACCGCTTAATTTGTCTTCAAATTTTTTTGTTAACTTTTGGAGAGCTTCTGCATGTTGGCGCTGAATCTTTTCCCTGACTTGTTTATACTTCTCTTTATTATCCGAAATAATTTTGTTTTTTTTATTTAAATCTTTTTGATGTTGATTCAATAATTTCTCTATTTCCGGTTTGTTCTCAGTTTCATTAGGTCTTGCCCTTTCTATCTTGGTTAAACTCTGCAAAACCCGGTCTACGATTCTAACATCTGGAAATAAATTTTCAATTTGTTCACAGTCCAAATTTTCAAACATATATATAATTAGTTCGCAGAAAATTTGAATATTAAATTCGTTATTTTTAATAAATTCATATGTTCTATTAGCATCAGAATAATCTATATTTTCAAATAATTCTTTCCTTTCAATTAATCGATGTAACTTATGTGTTTGTAGATATTGTCGCATAAATTCAATGTTTCTATTGTTTTTTAAATCTTCATTAATAATTTTGTTTTGTGTTTTTGAGGGCGTTTTATTAGTGATAGGTAATCCCTTTTTAGGGATTTTAGAAAAAAGACTTGCTCTTTCATCTGTATCCAAATTCATTATTAATACATGAATTAATCTTTTTATTGATTGTTTCATTATTTCCTCACTCATTCATTAGTTATTAACTATTATATCAAACTATGTATGTCCTGGATGGGTAGCGTCAAGATACAAGCCATGGCGGTTACAGCACTATTACCACCAATTGATGTTGAAATTGGTAGTGCAATTGCTGTCGTTGCCGCTTGAGTCAACATGGACTTAATGCCTATTGTATTAAGTCCCATTAGTTTGGAAATTCCAACAATTGCCATCAGAGAAACGACTGTACCTATGAATTGGATTGAAGTCAATATTTGAGACAGGTTTTAAGAGACATTCAGAACCGCGTTTACCTTCCACAGCTCAAATAAATCATTAATCGCGATTAATAACTTATTTGAACCCTGGAAAGCATTAAATCAGGCGGCCATTTGGCTCGTAAGTGTTGCAATTTCAACTTGTAAGGGGGTCTGGTAGCCCAGTGAACTATGAATTCTCTTCCTATTTGAGGGAAGCGTGAAAGGATTCCATTGGCGCATTATCATACGGACAACCCTTACGGCTGTATGAGTGGCGGATATGTAGCTCAGTTAAACGTTGATTGTAATCATCGCTGGTATACTGTGATCCTAAATCCGTATGGATAATCAGGTCCCCAGTAATGGTTCGATTTTTAACCGCGCTTTCAAGGGTCTTTA
>NZ_JBMNVY010000050.1:0-9543 GCF_049745435.1 Lactiplantibacillus sp. YT640 | reverse complement strand
CCGTCCACGCAAGGTCTTGGGATGGAAAAGTCCAAGTGAAGTTTTCTTCGGCAAAAAGTTGCGCTTGATTTGACAATTCGTCACAAAGGAAAAAGCAATCGATTTCATTAGAAAAGTTGATAATGTAAATGAAAAATACTGTTATAGCATTACAGAAACAAATTTAGATAGTCCTGGTGAAGAAATGTCGGATCTTAGCGTGTTTATGGTGGAATAATGGTAGGTATTAGACGGAATTTTTGGATTTGTTTGCAGGTGTAGACGATATTACATTAGGAGATGGCGACGATGATTAAGTTTAGAGCGTGGGACAACGAGTGCAAGGTAATTAGGGAATATGACGAATTGAAAGGGTTGACCTTGGACGCCTTAGATGCAAGTGATTTTAAGCTTGAACAGTTTACCGGCCTGAAAGACATGAACGGTAAGGAAATCTATGAAGGCGATATTTTGCATTTTGGGAGTACATGGTGTGTTGGGGACGAATATGACCCTAGAGAAGAAGAGCACATCGGCCTCGTAGAATATCGTCCCGACTATGCGAGTTATGTGGTTAATTGCAACGAAAAAATATATCCGTTAGAACAAGTAATTAGTTTTGATGGATATTCAGTACACGGTAATGCACACGAGAACCCGGAACTGCTGAAAGGCTGATTTTAAAGTGTTTCTAGGAAAAGTATTCATATCTACACCTTTTATCGAAAAACGTAAACAGGAGACGGACAAATGAAACAGATATTTGAAGCAATATGGAACGCAACCCCGTGGCAGTTAGTTAGTTGGATTGGTTCAATCGTGCTAGGAGTCATCATTGTTTATGTAGTTATTGCGCTCTTGCTGACATGGGTTATACAACGTCATGGGTGAACAAAAAAGCTCACTACTATTCACAACTGTAGTGAGCATTGGCTTGCACATGCGTGCCATTAAATTCTAATACTATTGGAAATTAATGGCAATAGAAAAAAGCCACCAATTAAGGCGGCTAGTCATTAGGACCACTCGTATGACCGTTGCCAGTATAACATATAAAAAGCGCCGCCATCACTGACGCCGTTACGATTGATTCCCACAAAATTAATTATAGCACAGTCAAAACAAGGGGTGGCAGTGATGGAGAGCATTTTTAAGGACGTGGATGAAGAACGAACAATTGCTAATGCGGAACGGGTGCTAAAAGACTATTGGAAGTGGCGACTACGAGCTCGCAGGGTTAATTTCAACCTGCAAAGTCCAGCAATGGACGGAATGCCTAAAAGTCCTAGCTATGGCAACCATATTGAAGACAAGCAAGTTAGTAAAGCTAACGATGATTTTATGGCTAATTTAGTTGTCAAGGTCATTGAAGCTGTTACAATTGATGAAGAAACGGAGAAATATTCAGAGCTATTAATGCTGCTCTATGTTAAACGGTATTCAAAAACTAAGTGCATGATTAACCTGAATATCTCCGACAAAACATTTAATAAGTATTTGAAACAAGCCCAGTTAATGTTCGCTGAGATATATCCGGATGGCGTGGAAGACCTGATCGTTAAAAAGTATGAGCCAGAGATTATTGCTCACTACGACGAGGGCTAAATTTACTCCGACAAAATTCCGAGTAAATTCCGACAAGTTTCCGTGTTGATTCCGGTAAATGAGTCAAAAAGGGGAGTAAATTAGTATTATCGAATGTTAGGTAAGCCACCCCAGCTTGTACGTCTAGCATTCATGTGGCCTTAGCTCAGTTGGTAGAGCACCTGACTGTTAATCAGGTTGTCGCTGGTTCGAGCCCAGCAGGCTACGTTAATTTTAAGGAGAGGAAGATGAAATAATGGACTTAAAGGATGTGACAACTAAGGATCTTTCGAAGGAATTAGAATCTCGCTTAGGCATTCAGACCATTAGCTTACAGTTAGAGGAGCAAGCAAAAATCACTGTTGGAGACCAGAAAGTATTTAGCTTTGATGGTCCAGCAGTGATCATTGTCAATATGGATTAGTTTATGCGCACAGAACTGAATTAAGTGCCATTATTAAGCAGATATGATCTAATTGGCAAGATGGCGGTCTCCAAAACTGTCTATGTTGGTTCAAATCCAGCTATCTGTGTAGCCGGCGGATTTATAAGGGGTGATGCGCTCCTCTCTGCCGTCGGCATTAGTCTTCGTGTTTAACGTCGGCCGTTGAATGCGAGTATCGCTGTGGGCTAATTGGTAAGCCACAATGGGATGCGGGTTCGAGTCCTGTCAGCAATATTACTAAATTAAAAAGATAAAACTGTTAAAAAAATGAAAGTAAGTGGTATAATAATTTTAAAATAAATAAAGTGAGGATAGAAAATGACCGAATTACCGTTATTGAATGACGATGTGAAAAAACTGCTTGTAGATGCTACTCGGACAGGCTTCGTCGAGTATTTGACAGAAAGAATTCAGAAAAAAGAGTCTATGGAAGTTAGTGGTGGATACGCATGGACTCGAAGCAATCATATTGATGATAATATTGCAAAAGACTTAAACGAAAAGAATCTAGGCAGTTATAGCTTGCACAAGGCAGCAGGATGGGATTTTTTAAGGTTTGAATTTGAAATCAATCATCAAAGTATTTGGATTGCACAGAAAGGGTCTGCTTTTTTAAACAAAAAATCAAATCTTGCCAAAAAAGAAGATTTGCATAAGAATTATATTAGCCAATGGAGTGAGAATGTAAACGAACCATATTCTGACTTGTTTACTGGAAATTCAGAACAACTTAACCTTTTAGATGATGCTTTGAATATGCCCAATGATCAACAAATTGACGTACGAAAATTAGAATCTGCAGACGCATTCTATTTATTAATTTATAATATTGATAAGGGCATTGATATTGACAAGATGAGTTTAAACCTTGTATATGATGGGCAGATTAAGTTGATCGAAGATTTGTCTGAATTAAATGCAGCTAGTGAAGTTAAAATTCCAGATGAATTTATGAATAATAGCACTTTGTCAAAAGATTTCGACCCAGACAAAGAACCTAGCTCTAGTTATCTATATTATGATAATCAAGAGATAAAAGCTGTTAAAGAGAATACAAGGGAGAAGAAATAGTTAATAAAGTGAGGTTCTAATGATGTTTTATGGAGAAAATGTAAAAAGTCTTCGCAATCTTCGTGGAATATCTCGTAAAGACCTTGGCAGAGTACTCTCGATAAGTGAGCAAGCAGTTGGTCAATACGAAAATAATAATATACAGCCTGAAATGATGAATGTTTTGAAACTAAGCCATTTTTTTAGGGTCAAAAGTTCGTTCTTCTTTACGAAACCTATAGTAGATAATGTAACTGATGAAGAAGCAATTGCATATAGGTCGACTGATAGAAATAGTCGAAAAAACGTACGTGAAGGAGCTGCTCAGATTAATTTTGCTTCTGCGTTGATTGATTATTGTGAATCATTTTTAAATTTAAAGCAAAATGTTTTGAAACAAGCGGTCACACTTGCCAGGAAGATTGAGAGGAATAATGTTGTTGATCGACAAGAATTAATAGAACAGACTGCTGCCATGGTTAGAGACTTAATACAAGTCAGAAGTAACGAAGACTTATTATTTTATGTAGAGAAGGCGGGCGCATATGTGTTTGAAAAAGAACTAGCACTAAACGCTGGTGCGTATAGTGCCTGGACACGGTTTCCAGATGGATCGTTAAAGTCTCCTTTCATAGTTTTAGGTGTTACGGGAAAGAGTGCTGTGCGTCGACTTTTTGATGTAGCTCATGAATTAGGACATTTGGTATTACACTCTGATGTTGATTTTAATATGCTGGAAGCACCGGATTTTAAACGATATGAGTTGGAAGCTAATCAATTTGCTTCTGCGTTCTTGCTACCAAAATCTGAAATGAAAGATTTGATGGCGACTGTTAGAAGAAAATCTGTTCCTGATGATTACTTAGCTATAAAACAGGAGTATTGGGTATCTTTGACAACTGCAGAATATAGAGGTTTTAAATTAGGATTGGTTACTTCTGAAGAAAATAAGAACTTTTTTGCCAACAGGTATAAGAAACATTATGTGTCTAGGGAACCCTTGGATTCAACAATGAGCATCAAAAGGCCTGGGAAAGTTGCTGCTTTATTTAAATTAATAAATGATAAAGTGATGCCCTTTGGAGAAGTGCTAGAGTATTTTAAGTTTGAACCTGAATTTGTGTCACAAATATTTCGCTTTTCTGATAGTTTTATTTCAGGATTGGTTTCAAGTAATAAGACATTTTATTAAAAGAATATCTTTAAACGTCCTTTGGGGCGTTTTTGTTTTACATAAATTTAGGAGTGGTGTCATGGCAGTAATGATACACAGCAAGTACGGATACGAGCCGCCTGAATGGGTGCAGGCTGATGCCCGGCTAGATAAGTGGTACAAGGATAAGCGTCGTGCTAAACAGCATGGCGCTTTTAGTTTGGATAAAAATAAGGAGATGCGGAATGAAACTACCAGCGTATGTAAAAATCAGTGGTATTAATTATACCGTTGTCTTAAAGAAGCGACTTGAAGATTCCGGTGATGCTTGTTGGGGAGTAACTGATTATCCTGGTGCCACGATTTACATTCGCAAAGAATTGTCAGAACAAAAGCAGCGTCAAACGCTCATGCCCGAAATGGTACACGCAATGATGCACGAGGCTGGGCTCGACGATATCTGCAATGATGAAAAGATTGTAAATCCATTAGGTAATATGCTAGATAGCACACTTGCTAATAATGATCTAGCCAAGTTGTATTAATGTAATTAATTCCAATTAACGGAGGTGTGGTGGTATGTAATGACAGTATACAAAAGTTTACAAAATGGTGCTTTTCAAAGCCTTGATGAACGGCGGAAAAAGGCTGTTATCATGCTGTTTGAAGATGAACTGACTGATGAAGAAATCGCCAAAACGGTAAACCGTTCACGACAGACACTTGCCAATTGGAAGAAGAACCAAACCTTTATCAAAGCTCAGCAAGAATACCGCCATATCGCATTGGATGGTTATGTGCCGGATGCAGTCAAACAGTTACACCAGCTATCCTTAAATGCCAAGTCTGAGATGGTACGCTTACAAGCAAATACAACGATTCTAACCATGGCTGGGTTTGGCTCGGCGGATGGTAATGATGAACTTCGGGAGGCACAAATCAGGAAGGCTAACGCGGATGCTCGCATTGTTGAGCATAAGGCTAATGAACTTGAAGGCGTTGGTCATGTAAATCCATTGCTTAAAGCTTTAGCTAAAGGAGCACAACAGTTAGTACCGAAGGAGGAGGAAGACGATGCAAACACCACTAAGTAGTATTCAATATGGTAAGAAACAGGCAACGTTTATTTTTTCTCCATTCGACCATCTGTTTGATGTGAATGAAGGTTCAATTCGTGCTGGCAAGACGGCGGCTGATGATGCCCGGTTAGCGCTGTTTTATTTGGCAACAACGGATGAGAACCATTTAGTCAGCGCCTATAACCAGGAACTTGCTTATAACCTGTTTATCGAAGGTGATGGCATGGGACTAGCCTATATATTTGATGGTGCTAGTCATTTGAGACGTGATCGTGGTGGCGATCATTTAGCTTTAGACCTACCGAGTGGAAAAAAGAAGATTTACTTCAAAGGTGGGGCCAAGTCAAACAGTGCTAATGCTATCCGTGGTATGTCATTAGGCTCAGTTGCGTATTCTGAAATCAACTTGTTAAACCATGAATTCCTTGATGAAACCTTTCGGCGGACGGCCGCAGCTAAGTATCGCTATCATCTTGCTGATCTTAACCCACCGGCACCACAAGACCCAATTATTAAATTTTTTGATGAGCCCGATGCGCACTGGTTACATTGGCGTATGTCTGATAACCCAGTGATGACAACCAAGCGTCTGGCTGAGATGGAGACGCAGCTAAAAAAAAATCCATATCTGTACAAGCGTGATTGGTTAGGATTAAGAGTCATGCCACAGGGGATTATCTATGACCAGTTTGACCAAGACAGTATNTGATGACAACCAAGCGTCTGGCTGAGATGGAGACGCAGCTAAAAAAAAATCCATATCTGTACAAGCGTGATTGGTTAGGATTAAGAGTCATGCCACAGGGGATTATCTATGACCAGTTTGACCAAGACAGTATGACTAATCATACCTTGATTGGACAACCAGTTGAAATGTTTTTTACTGGTGATGCTGGTCAAGATGATGCCACAACAATGAGTTGCAATATTGTTACCCGTGTCCGGCAACCTGATGGGCGTTTTAAGTTTGTTCTAAACCGTGTTGCCAATTATTATCACAGTGGTACGGAGACCGGACAAACAAAGGCAATGAGCACATATGCCACAGAATTAAGAAGATTTATTTTGTGGTGTGTTAACACATACCAACTGCACTACTCGATGGTGTTAGTGGATCCCGCTTCATTGGCATTACGACAAGAGCTAATTAAGGTTGGCGTTGAAGCTGGTAAGGCGGATAACAACGGGCATGATCATGTTGGTAACTCTAAAGGAATTGAAGTCGGCATTCAGCGGCAACAATCATTGATTGCAGATGGTCAGTTTGTCTTAGTTGATACGCCGGATAGTGGACTAGCAAATCAGAGCTATGATAATTATCACTTTGTTAAAGAACTTGGTATGTATGTACGTGATGAAACAACCGGTAAGCCGGTCGATGCTAATAACCATGCAATGGACGAGTGTCGGTACGCTGCTAATTACTTTACGAAGAAATACAAGGGAGGTTACTAGCCTTGTTTAACAGAATACATGATTGGATAAAGGGGGTGTTAGTCAAAATGGGATTAGCTACTGAGTTGCAAAGCGTAACTGACCATAAGAAGGTAATGGCGGATGATGACCAGTATGGATTGATTGCTAAGTGGTTTAGCATTTATCAGTCAACACCGGAATGGTTGAAAATACACAAAAAGTTACCCAACGATTCTTATTTAGACCGTCAGAAAATGTCATTAAACATGGGACAAGTTGCCGCCAAGAAGATGGCAAGTTTAGTATTCAATCAAAAGGCTGTCATTACTGTTAGCCCCAAAAACGCGAAGAATCCTGATGATCCCTCATCGCCAGATGATTATCAAACGGTTGAGAATCAGTTCGTACAGCAAACCTTGAAGGACAATCATTTTTATAACAATTTTGAACGTTACTTAGAATATATGTTCGCAACTGGTGGCATTGTTATCCGATTGTACACTGATCGTGGTAAAGTAAAGATTCGATTTGCTACTGCTGATGCATTCTATCCAATCACGTCAGATGCTAATGGTGTAAGTGAAGCCGTCATTGCCTCCAAGTTCATGAGTGACAGTCATTACTATACGTTATTGGAATGGCATGAAGAAACCGATACAGACTATGTCGTGACTAACGAGATTTACAAGAGTACGACCAATAGCAATGATGATTTGGGTGTGAAGATTGATGATTGGAGTAACTTGCCAGATGCGTTCAAAAACATGTCACCGCAGCCAACTAGGTATTCCAAAAAGCTTTATTCACGGCCGACGTTTATTTATTTAAAGCCTAATTTAGCTAATAACTTGCACATTGACAGTCCATTGCGTATTCCTATCTACGCTAACGCCATAGACACATTGCGCCAGTTAGATGAAGCCTATGACTTGTTATTCCAAGAATTTGTCAAAGGAAAACGGCGTATTGCCGCACCAGCAAATCAATTGAAACGTGAAGTTGATCCACAAACCGGTAAAACACGGTATTATGTTGATTGGAATGAAGATGTCTATATGGCATACAACACGACAATGAGTGGCGGTGATGGTGAGTCAGTGAAACCGACTGATATTACATTAGGACTGCGAAATGAAGCAATCGTATCTGGAATCAATGATCTGTTGCATTTCTACTCCTCACAAATTGGATTTAGCGCGGATATGTTTACATTTGACAGCAAACAGGGTGTTATCACAGCGACAGCGGTAATTAGTGAGAATAGTGATACGTATCAATCCAAAAACAGTCATGAAACGTTGATTGGAGAAGCAATTGAACATATTTGCCAGATTATTGTGGAGCTGGCTAAAAATGATTCCAATGTTCAATATTCAGGTCAAACAGATCTTGATATTTCTGTTAACTTTGATGATTCGATTGCTAAAGACCGGAATGATAATTTGGATTATTACATGAAGGCGAATGGTAATCACCCCGTTATGACACAACTAGAAGCAATTAAACGTGCCAATGGAATTACTGATGTTGAAGCTCAACAGGTTCTTGACCAAATCAATGCAGAAACAGCAAATGTCGAAGGTGCAATTGAAGATGTTGTCGGTGGTAATGGTAAAGATGGTGAGGATGATGCTTAAACCATGGGATTTATCGGGTTATTCTGATGAAGATGCTAACAACTATGCTAGTGTTGAAGACTTGATCTGGTCTTACATTATCAACCTAATAGGAAATGAAGCATCTAAACATGATGATAGGGATAATGAATGGGTAAACGAGTTACTTAACCATGCGGACGATGTACGAAAATATGCTGCTAAAATAACTGTCTCACCTACACAGCATGCGTCTAAGCAATTGCACACAAGACTTAGTACAATTAGTCAAGATAATGTCAAACAAGCTGAAAAGTGGCTTAAAAAGGTTACTGGAAAGCAAGTGGATTCGATCAAGGATTCGCAACAGTTTAAGCAAGTTGTTGATGACCAGTTAACAGAGACGGATAATTATCTGAACCTTGCTAGACGTAATATGAGCGCTAATGCGTATCAGATGTTTAGGGGAATTGTTGGTGATGCAAAGCGGTCAATTGATAGTGGTACAACTGCCATCAAAGCAATAGCTAAAGCTAGTGAGCAATGGGCAGAACAAGGTGTACCCGCACTTGTTGATAAGGCTGGTCGAAAATGGTCACCAGATGTCTATGTGCGGACAGTGGTTAACTCAAGTATTAATAGTGCTACGAATGATACAGAGTTACTTAGGTATCGCCAGTATGGTTCGTTAGTTAAAGTTAGTTCTCACATGGGATGCCGTCCAAGCCACTTGCAGTATCAAGACCATGTCTACTCATTGGATGGTGATACGGACAAATATCCAGATTTTGAATCAACAACGGGATACGGTACGATTACTGGCATTGGGGGCATTAATTGCCGACATTATACGATTCCATATATCGAAGGCTACGGTTCAATGCCAGTGCCACAGCAGTCAGATGATGACAATGCTGCTAGGTATCAATTAGAACAAACTCAGCGACGACTTGAACGTGAGGTACGAAAAGCTAAGCGTAAATTGATAGCAGCTAAAAAGCTTGGCGATCAAAGTGATATTACGGCTGCACAAGAATTAGTGAGACGTCGTCAGTCAGTTACTCGTAAGTTTGTTAATAAGCATGGACTAGTGCGTCAATACAATCGAGAAAAACAGTAGTGCCCTTAGCATGGCGTTAAAAGGCTTATTTTTTATACGACGAATTGTCAAATCAAGCGCAACTTTTTGCCGAAGAAAACTTCACTTGGACTTTTCCATCCCAAGACCTTGCGTGGACGGTT
>NZ_JBMNVY010000005.1:0-197663 GCF_049745435.1 Lactiplantibacillus sp. YT640 | reverse complement strand
GTGCGAGGTTTCGACAAGGTCACCAAGGAAGCCGGAATCGTAATACTGGCGTTAAACATTATGAAACTGGTCACGGTAGGGACCAACTTTAAAAATCAAAGGCGTAAGCAAATGGGACGAGAAACCAAAATTCGGTTTCTCGTCCCATTTGCTTATACAGAGGCTAGTTATGTCACAGCCTCTTTTACATAGTTAAACAAGTAAAAATAAAAAATGAAATTAATGCTTGCGTTGGAGTGAACTTCAAGGTTTATGATTTCATTATTGATTAACACAACAAGGAGTCGATATGATGAATACACAATTACCGAAGGGCCGCGGCGCAATTTCTGACGGCAAAGATACAAACTTAAATGAAGCACCTACTCGTTTCATCACAAAGAACGCTAAAACTTTAGTGATCTATTTTTCTCGGAGTGGTAATACTGAATATCAAGCAAAGATCGCGCAAAAGGTGCTTCATGCTGATAGCTATGAATTAATTGCCAAGAATTCATATCCAACGGATTACGATGCAACGGTCAGCCGTTCGAATCAAGAGCAAGCCGGTTCACTGCCACAGTTAGTAACTGATGATTTACCTAACTTTGATCAGTATGATTTGTTACTGCTTGGTAGTCCAATTTGGGGTATGACACTTGCTAATCCGATGCAGAAGTTCTTAGAACAATTTGGTAGTCAACTTGGTGGTAAAAGGATTGCTGAATTTACGACTAACGCAGGATTTGGTGCTGGAAACGCTCAGCGAGTTTTAAAAGAACTCGTACCCGTTTCTGCGACTATTTTGAACGATTATACGATTAGAGACACTGAAATTGAAAAAACAAATGACCAGTTTAAAGACTGGCTTCAACAAACTGAGGAGAAATAAATTATGAAAAATGTATTAATCTTAGCTGCTAACGGACAAATTGCTCGAATTGTTGAGCAGCGAATTTTAACTGAACCCGCTTTTGATCAAATTAATTTAACCTTATTTTTACGAGATGCGTCCCGTTTATCCAAGTATGCCAATAATTCACGCGTTACGCTAATTGAAGGCGACATTACCGAACCGCAGGCTGTTGAAGATGCAATGCGCAATCAAGACATTGTTTTTGTCGCAGTAGTTGATCATGATCCTAAAAACCGAATTACTAATAACGTGATCAACGGAATGCGTGCAAATAACGTTAAACGGGTCCTTTCTACTAACGTGTTAGGAATTTACCAGGAAGTTGGTGGTGAATTTGGCCGTTGGAATGCGATGATGATCAGTCATGGTATGGAACCAGCAATTGTTTCAGATCGTCTATTAGATGCTTCTGGGCTTGACTACACCACTTTAAGATTACCGTGGCTAAATGATCGTGACGAAATTAAATACCAAATTACGGGTAAGAATGAGGCTTATGTTGGTGTTTCAGGATCACGTCAAAGTATTGCTGATGCAGTTTTACAAATCATCGCAGATCCAACTAAATATAGTCGGACGAGCATTGGATTGGCTGATCCTGATACCGAGGGTCAGGGCCGACCGGTATATTAAAACGGAGTTTGGTTTTATTGATAAGCATAGATAACAAACTTATAATGACGACGATTATTGGCGCTATGTCTTTAATCGGTGTCAGTAAGAAAGGTGGTTTAATACATGGTTAAGCGAACACTAGGTACGACTAGTCCGTTAACAGTTGATGCAATTGGTTTAGGGTGCATGGGCATGAGTTCCGCTTATGGGAACCCCAAAAGTGAAACCGAGATGGTTCAATTATTGCGAAAAGCAGTTGAATTAGGTGAAACGACTTTTGACACGGCTGAGGTTTATGGACCCTTTACTAACGAGCTACTATTGGGCAAAGCTTTTAAGGGGTATCACGACCGTATTACCATCGCAACTAAGGGTGGTATCAAGGTCGTTGATGGAAAGCAAGTTGTGGATGGTAATCCACGCGGTTTAGTGGCCTCGGTTGAGGGATCGCTAAAGCGATTGCAGTTGGATGCGATTGATATGTATTACCTACATCGGGTTGATCCCAAAGTGCCGATTGAAGAAGTTGCGGAAACGATGGGCCAATTAATTAAAGCTGGGAAAATTAAACACTGGGGACTATCAGAAGCTGGTGTTCAAACGATTCGTAAGGCCAATGCGATTCAGCCGCTAACAGCCGTTGAAAGTGAATATTCGCTATGGACTCGCGAACCTGAAAGAGAGTTGATTCCTACTCTAGAGGAACTGGGTATCGGCTTGGTACCTTTTAGCCCATTAGGAAAAGGATTTTTAACTGGAAAGATTGATGTCAATACGACTTTTGATAAAAACGATGGTCGTAACAAGTTACCTCGTTTTCAAAAGGATGCTATGGAAGCAAATATGGCCTTGGTACACCTATTGCATCAGGTTGCCGAAAGTAAGCAGGCAACACCTGCACAAGTTGCGTTGGCTTGGTTATTGGCGCAACAGCCATGGATTGTTCCCATTCCTGGTACTACTAAATTATCAAGATTACAAGAAAATATGGGTGCTGAAAAAATAGTGTTCAGCCCATCAGAAATGAAAAATATCACTATGGCTGCTGATCAAGTGCAGATTATGGGTAATCGCTATACACCGGAACTTGCTAAACGAGCGGGATTATAAAAATAATTGCAAATTACGCTTGCGTTGAAGTGAACTCCAAGGTTTATTCTATATTCATGTTGTTAGTAACCGATACAAATTTATAGGATCACTCAAAAAAAACAAAAAAGTGTTTGCGTTGGAGTTCACTTCAAGGTTTATGATTTACTCACTTAAGAAACATGTCTAAAACATTTAAGAAATGGAGAATTTAAATTATGACGATGAAATTACAAGATGTTGCTGTTGAAGACTTACCTAAAATTAACGATAATCCATGGGGATTAGTTTACCAAGATGCAATTACTAAAAATGAACCTGGTAAAGTGAACATCCACCCAATCAGTTATATTTTAAATGGCTTGAAGATTGCAGCTAATGTATATACCCCAGCTGGTTACGATCCAAAGAAAAAATACCCGGCATTAACGGTGGCTCATCCAAATGGTGGTGTTAAAGAACAAGTTGCTGGTTTATTTGCTCAACGTTTAGCCGAGAATGGGTACATTGCCATTGCTGCCGATGCTTCTTTCCAAGGCGCGTCCGAGGGTACCCCACGCATGGTAGATAACCCAGCTTACCGGGTTGAGGACATTCACGGTATGGCCGATGCCTTATCTCTTTTCCCAGGTGTTGATTATGATCGCATGGCCGCTTTTGGTATCTGTGGTGGTGGTGGTTACACCTTACGTGCTGGCCAAACTGACAAACGCTTTAAGGTTGTTGCCACGTTATCTGCATTTAACTCAGGACTAGTTCGTCGGAATGGTTTTATGGATTCTGAAGCAAATACGATTCAGGAACGTCTCCAAAAGGCCTCCGATGCTCGTGAAAAAGAAGTTAGGGGTGAAGGTGTTGACTATACCGCTGATTTGAAAAAATTAACACCCGAAGAAGCTGCTAAGTTGCCATACGATTTGTACCGCGAAGGCTATGACTATTATGCCCAAACACACGCACATCCAAAGTCAACCTTTGTTTACACTCAAAGTAGTTTCATGAACTTAATGACTTTTGATGCTTCTGTAAATATGGACCTTATTAATGTTCCTTTACTGATGATGGCTGGTTCACAGGCAGATACGTTCTACTTGACCGAGAAAGCTTATGCCAATGCAACCGGGACTTCGGACAAGGAACTGTTCTTAATTCCAGGTGCACATCACATTGAAACTTACTGGAAACCCGAATATGTCGAACAAGAACTCAGCAAATTGTTGGACTTCTTAAGTACTCGACTTTAATCACAAAAAGTAAATTAGTTTTTGAAGGCTTACAAGGTCACGCCTTGTGGCCTTTTATTTTAAGAAAGGAATGGCCTGGTTCACCATGAATTTGTCTTAATGACAGATTCTAATGGTACTAATCAGTCCCTAGACAGGAGTACGGTAAATTATGAAGAAAATCATTATTACGGCTGGGACACTTATACTAGTTGGTGTGGCAATATTAATTGGTGTATTGTTGTATGGTTCTCAAAAGTCAGCAAATAAATCACGCCAATTGATTATTTACTTCACGCTCTCCGGTAACACCAAAAAAGCCGCCGAGGCATTACAACAAGATACGGACGCTGATATTATTCGGCTTCGCCCTAAAAAAGCATACCCAACAACGTATGATGCAGCCGTTAAAGTTGCCAAAAAGGAATTAGCAACCAAGACGCACCCGGCAATTGCTACCGCAATTCTCAATTTGGAACAGTATAAAACTATTTATGTTGGATTTCCCACTTGGTGGCGGCAACCACCGATGATTATTCACACATTATTTGACACCGTAAACTTTAAAAATAAGACGATTGTTCCTTTTACAACTAGCATGGAATCCCCGATTAGCAGCTCGGTGCCGTATCTACAAAAGATGGCAGACAAAGATGGTGCTAAACTAGTTAAAGGAATTAGATACACGAATAACAACAATTTAAAACGATTTTTAATAACCAACGATTTAATAACAAAATAGAAATAGGTGAAAACGATGAATATTAATGGTGTCAGTAAAGAATTTAATGTTTCTAAAGACACGCTCCGTTACTGGGAAAGGGTTGGCTTATTGCCTGAAATTAAGCGAAATGCCAGTGGTTACCGAGACTATTCAGAACGGGATCTAAATTGGGTTTATTACATTCAGGTTTTGCGTAATGGCGGCATGTCAATTGAATCATTAATTGAGTTTGTGAAGTTGTATCGTGAAGGAAATGCCTCGAATGATGTCCGCAAAAGTTTACTTGTTGACCAACGTGATACTATGCTTGAAGAGATTGCTAACCTACAGAAAACAGTTGATTACTTACAATATAAAATTGATCACTTCGAAGACCATACGTTGAACTACGAGAAGGAAAAATTGGCGTTAGATGATAAGTAGTATTTGGGTTGTCGTTGTCCAATATCTCTTTTTCTATTAGAAAAGGTGCCCGTCTATTGTTGAAATAGCGGGCATTTTTAATATAACTATGACTAAGATATAGTTAGAAAAGCTCACCAAAAAGAATGTGTGTTCGTATAATGGAGGTATAAAGGTTGGTGAGTTTATGGAAAACATTGTTCCCCGCGAAAAGTGGCTTTACAACGATCGTGGCATGATGAATTGGATGGGGTGGATTTTGGCTGACCATAGTGCGTACCTTGAAAGCGAGCAAAAACATCAGCAAATTAATCCGGTTAAACCTGAGATGACGATTGCTGAAATCAATCGACTACTGCAATCGGATTGGCAACAGCGCATGGCCATTACGATACAGTTAAACGTTATCCGGCAGGATTGGTACGCACCAGCCGTTACTGGCACCGTAGTGGGCTTTAACGACGAGTGCACATACCTCCAACTCACAGATGGCGCGTTAAAGGCTGTTAAAGTGCAGACGATTCGCAACGTTTCACTAGCAGATAGGACGAAGTGGTGGTTATATGACGACTCCATTTGATGATCCGAGCCGCTTACCCGTTCGGGACATTATGTGTATTGATTGTAAAAGCTTTTTTGCGAGTACCGAAGCAATTCGTCGCGGTGAATACCCGTTGGCTGCTAAAATTGCCGTTTTATCCCGTGAAGAATTTAATGGTGGGCTTATTTTGGCAGCCTCTCCTGATACTAAACGGGACTACGGCGTTAAATTGGGAACCAGGAAATACGAAATTCGACCAGAAATGGATATTGAATTAGCATCACCACACATGGGTGATTATATCCGACTGAATTATCGTATTAGTCAAATTGTTCAGCAGTTTACTGACGAACAACACTGTTTTATTTATAGTGTGGATGAAATGTTTGCTGATATAACGCATTCCCATGCCCTGTATGGGTCTAATGATGAAATTGCGGCCAGATTACAGGATAAAGTATTTCAGGAAACCGGCATTGTCACAACTGTCGGCATGGGCCCTAATCCGCTAATGGCTAAATTAGCCTTAGATAACGCAGCTAAAGTACAAGCTCCGTGGCGTGCGTATTGGGGTTATGACGATGTTCCGGAGACGCTTTGGAAAATTGATAATTTGACCAACTTTTGGTCGATTGGTGCTAAAACAGCCGCTAAATTAGAAAAAATGGGTATTCACTCAATTTATGATTTGGCCCATGCTGATCGGCAGCAGATCAAACGAAAATTCGGTGTATTGGGCGATGCCTTGTATTTTCATAGTATTACTCTGACTTAGCCAAGCGGTATGTCCCACGTAGCGATAACCGTGGCTATGGTAATAGTCAGGTTTTGATGCGTGATTATCGAACCACGGACGATATTGAAACGGTATTATTTGAAATTGCTGATCAGGTAGCCACTTGTTTGCGTAAACACCACGTTCTTGGAGAAGTAATCGGACTTTCTGTTGGCTTTTCAGAACCAGATGAACGTGGACGTAATGGCTGGTCAGCGCAAACAAAAGTGGATCCCACCAATGAAACTAACGACTTAATTCGTGCAGTACGGTACTTGTTTGAATCGCGGTGGCAAGGTAACGCACTTCGTAATTTAGGAGTTCGAGTAAACCGAATTAGTAAGCCGACCACCTTTCAGACTTCACTTTTTGCCGATGAAAAAGTACACGAAGCTAGAACGCACTATTGATCAAATTCGCGCTCATTACGGCTATAAAGCGATTGTACGTGGTTCCAGTAAAAAGTTCTCTGGGACTGCAATTGACCGTTTATACTTATTTGGTGAACGGGTGCCTTTTTGGGGCTTAAGTCTAATTTGAAACTTGCAATTATTTGTTAACGGATACTGGTATTCAACCCGATTTTAATTTATAATTAGTCAAAAGAACATATGTTCTTTTAACGACAAATTATTGAGTCAGGTTTCATCCAAAAGTGAGTGTCATGGGGGCGAGCGACATGCGGCTATCGTTAAAATTCGATCAGCAGCATGAGATTTATTTTGGATTACCAGCAAAATGTTAAGGTGAACAACGACTGCGATTGTGTCGATTAATTGGAAGGGAGTCATTATATTGATGGAACAGCGAACATACATGGCAATTGATTTAAAATCATTCTATGCCTCAGTCGAATGCGTTGCTCATCAACTCGACCCATTGAATGCCAATTTGGTTGTCGCTGATACGAGTCGCACTGATAAGACGATTTGTTTGGCGGTTTCGCCAGCACTAAAGCAATTTGGTGTTCCAGGGCGGCCCCGGTTATTTCAAGTTGAACAACGGGTCGCAACTTTAAATCGCGCCCGTGGTCGCCAGACTTCCTATCAGGCGGTTCGGCGGCATCGCTCAATTTATCGTGATCAGCTCCTCAAACATGCTAATTTGGGTATCGATTATCGGGTCGTTCCCCCACGAATGAGTTATTACATGCAGAAGAGTGCTGCGATTTATGATATCTATTTGCGCTTCATTAAGCCGGAACACATTCACGTGTACTCGATTGATGAAGTCTTCATGGACGTCACAGACTACTTAAGTACTTTTCAGGTTTCACCGCACGCACTGGCAAAGACGATGATTCACGAGATTCAGGCCGAGACCGGGATTACGGCAACGGCTGGGATTGGTGCTAATCTCTACTTAGCTAAGGTGGCGATGGATATTGTTGCCAAGAAGATTCCCGCTGACGCTGACGGTGTTCGGATTGCACAGATGGATGAGCAGCAATATCGGCAATACTTATGGGCGCACGAGCCGTTGACTGATTTTTGGCGAGTCGGTCATGGCTATGCTAAGCGGTTGGCAGCCCTGGGGCTCAATACGATGGGTGACATTGCGCGTTGTTCACTAGGAACCTTGTCGGATTCTCATAATGAAGAACAATTATATCGTGAGTTTGGTAAAAACGCGGAACTGTTAATTGATCATGCGTGGGGCTGTGAGTCGACAACAATTGCTGACATCAAAAATTACCATGCTAGCGAACATGGTATATATGCCAGTCAAGTGTTGATGCGACCGTATACTTATACTGAAGGGCAAGCCGTGTTACGCGGCATGGTGAATAATTTGACACTCGAACTGGTTGCTCGCCACGTGGTGACAGATCAGTTGGGAATTCGTATTGATTACGATGCTAATGCTTCATCAGTTGGCACGCATTATCAGGGTGCGGTCACCGAAGACTACTATGGACGACAAGTACCAAAGCCCGCTCATACCAAGGTGACATTAGCGCAGGCGAGTGCTTCACAACACGAGCTAGGGGCTGCGTATCAACAGCTTTATCAACAAGTTGTTAATCGTCAATTGATGGTTCGACGTGTGACCGTTATGGCGAACCATTTGGTCGACGAACAGCAGGTTAGGCGCCAACCTCGGTATCAACAAACTAACTTATTTGAAAATCCAGAAGTGGCCCAAGCGCAAGAACGAGACACACAACGCCAACGTGAACGCGATGGGCAATTGCAACGCGCCATTTTGAAATTACAACGTCGTTCCGGGAATAAGAATGTCGTCATTCGCTTGGCAGATCTAAAACCGAGTTCAACTACGATTGAACGTAATGAGCAGATTGGGGGGCATCGTGCCTAATGACAAAGGAAGCCAGTACTACTGCGTTATTTAATGATACGAGTCGCTATGCGGATATTTTAGAGTGCTCGCGACCTACTTCAAGGCATTTACCAATGCCCCAAGCAGACCGTGCTGCCCAATTTGCGCCGTTCGCGGCGTTGACTGGTTATCATGACTTGATTGAAAAACGCGCTGCAATCTATGCCCATAAACACTATCCAAATGCTCAGGATAAACGAGCTGTGGCAACCCAGTTGAAGCAGATTGCAGCGTTAACAAACCGTCCATTGCTCAACGTCGATTATTTTAACGATACCGTTGGCTATTATCAGACGGTAACCAGCCAGTTGGTGAAGCTCGATTGGCATCAAGCTCGGATCTATCTAGCGGCACCAACCAGTATTGCGATGGCCAATATCCGTAGCGTTTCCATAGCGAATTAATCCTAATAAAGGACGGCTCCAATGACTAAGATTAGTCGTTAGAACCGTCCTTTTGAGATTAATGATTATTTATTTCGCGGTGATTTGCATCCGCCCGTGCTTTTTAGAATGATACAGATTGGCGTCGACGCGTTGATAAAAGGCCGTTGGTGATTGGTCATCAGCTGCTAATTCTGATAGGCCGACCGAAATCGACAGCTGAATCTGATGATCATTAACTGGTACGGCGATATGATTGATAGCCGCAAATAGTTGTTCAGCGACCGCAAGTGCTTCAGTTAAATCATAGTTGGGAAAGATAACGTTAAATTCCTCGCCACCGGTTCGATACAGTGCGATTTGCGGATTGTTGGCACGACAGACGATCGTAGCCACTTGCGCGACGTGCTGCAGAATTTTGTCGCCAGCCAAGTGACCATAGGTGTCGTTGACTTGTTTGAAGTGGTCGATGTCAAACATCAGCATGGTCAATTGTGAGCCGTTTTTCCGACTGCTTGTAACCTGATAATTAATGGCTGTTTTGTAAGCTGCAAAATTTTCGATTTTGGTCAGAGCGTCGTGATTAGCGAATGCAACCAGATTCTGTTTGAGGTGTGCATTGGCTGACAACATGCTGGCGTAGATATAGAGTAAGGAAGCAAAGACGAGTAGGTAGGTCCATTCTTGCCAATAAGTTGCCCATGATAAGTTGAACTTAAGCTTCATGAACCACCAGAGAACGGCCCCAAAACCAGCACAAGTGACTAAATAAAGTGCGACTTGTCCCTGTTTCGTTTGGAGTGGGACGTGTTTACGCAATCGGCCGAGCGCCGTAAAGAAGAGGATCAGTGTGACGGCGTGTCCCCACGATTCCCAGTAGTACAGAGAGTGATTAAAACCCATAAAGATAAAGACAAGCGGATACAAGTAATAGTAGCGGACGCGTACATTGAGAAAGTAGCCACAAAAAATGAGTGCGATAAGCTGGAAATTCATGAAAATCCAGGCGTCGTTCTGGCCCACAACGGCAGCTTGCATCCCAAAGACAAATATCATCATGTAAATTAAGCCGTACCAGTCAGTAATAACAGATTGGTCAACCCGCCAATGATGGGTGTTGAAGAAGCTAATAATCCAATTTTGTGAGACCCAAAAAAGGGTCAGCACGCCTAGGATGAAAAAAACACTTGTAATAAATGGAGTTATCTCCCAATGTGACCAAGTCATACGCAAACACCTTTCAAATCGCAAAAACTGCGTTGGTTCGAATTAAATGACGCCGGTATAAGTATATCCCTTTAACTGCTAAATAGCGACTGTGATTATGGACTTTAATTGGCTTTTTAGCCGTTATTATCAGGAAAAATCAGCGGGTCTCGCGCTAGATACGCCGAACGGCAATTAAAGCAGCGCAACAAGCCTGGGTTAAGGCTTAAAATGTCCGAGTTGGTGCGGTGAGCGTGGGGGCAGCATCGTTGACGAAGGCCGGGGAGTCGTCGTAATAATACCCAGTTGGTCGGGACGTGCCGTAATAAAACCGGTGTTTACCAGCCAAGCATTAATCGTTACCGGACCGACAAATTTAAAACCAACTTGTTGTAAGTGCTGTGCGATGCGATCGCCAGTAATTGTTGTGCGCGGGAGTTCATCATAATACTGGGGCTGGATAATTAATTGTTGATGGCCCAATTGTTGCCAGAGATAGTCTTTAAAAGACTGTGTGGTCCGAATTTGTTGAATCAGGCGGGCGTTGTGAATCACGGCTTCGATTTTACGACGGTTTCGTATGATGGCCGAATTGCTGAGGAGATTGGTGATTTGTTCTGGGCGATACGCTGCCACCACCTCAATTTGCCAGGCGTCAAATGCTGCGCTGAATGCTGAGCGTTTATTGAACACGACGGCCCAGTTGAGACCAGCGGCAAAACCGCCAAGACTCAGAAACTCAAATAATTGTTCATCGCGCTGAAGCGGGATACCCCATTCGTGTTCAAAGTAATACCGGTAGCCGGCATCGTACGGATAGTAACGATTGAATAGTGGATCATCATCAAACCAGTTGGTAATCATTAAACAAGCCTCATTTCCAAATCAATTAGTAGACACTAACTAAATACGGTAAATGGGTCGGAAAACATGTGGATAAAAAAACTTTTCCAATCCTCCTGAGAATGGAAAAGTTAACTTAAAGCGTGTTCAACGATGATCTTTGATTACAAGGTTAGTTGGCATGTGGCGAACGGTTTTCGTCGCGTGGTCACGCTTGATCTGAGCTAGAATGGTCCTCATACTGACTGTGGCAGTCAAATCTTTTTTAAAAGTATGCACACCAAAGCTGTCATAAGTGACCTGGTCATTTTTGAGTGTGAACCAGTTCGGCTGGAGTTGCTTGGCATCTGCCTTAATGTGTTTATCAGACCAAACCAGATACTTAGTTTGCCCCTGGTCAGTGTAAATTTCGACCTGCCAACCCAAGCTGAAATCACTAACTTCTTGCCAACGCTGAATCTTTAAGTGCTTGATCGCGTAATAAATAATGCAGCTGTATTTTAAAGCAGGCTGTTTAGCAATGGTCGTTTCGGTAATCGGTTGTGGTTGTTGGATAACGCGTGATTTGTGAACCGTAGTTGTGGTGGCTCGCGGGGTGCGGTGTAGGTTGCGGTGTAGGGTGCTGAGACCAACAATGGTACCGATAATAAGAACAGTGATAATCGGAATCAGAATTTTTTTCATAAGAAACTCCTAACGAATAAAATTGTAAAACGTAAATATTACTATTTACAAGAATGGCATTTATTGCTATTCTTTAAAACGTAATGATTACTATTTAAAAAGGGAGTGGCAATTGTGAAACGTTTGTGGCTATTACTAGGTGGACTTGTTATTGGTGGGGGCTTGTTAACGGGCTGTCAGTCTAAGTCAACGACTGCTGAATCGCATAAGGTCAACATTGTTGCGACGACGAATTTTTATGGTAGTGTGGCAAAAGCTGTCGGTGGCAAGCACGTCAGCGTGACGTCAATTATCAACAAACCGTCCGTTGATCCCCATGATTTTGAGCCAACACCAACCGTGGCTAAGATGGTTGGTCAGGCTGATCTCGTCATCGCTAATGGCATCGGCTATGATGGCTGGATGAACAAGGTCGTGCACTCGACGCAACGGGCCAAATTGATTCGGGTCGGCGAGGACGTGATGCATCGCAAGGAAGGGGCTAACGAGCATCTCTGGTATGACAGTGCAACGATGCCCGCCACCGCGAACTATCTCGCTAATCAGTTGGCTAAAAAGCAACCCCAGTATCGCACGTATTTTAAGGCCAACGCCCGCAAGTACATCGCCACGCTTAAGCCGATTCAACAGGAACAGGCCAAGTTACGAGCGAAGGCTAACAAGTTAAAGAATCGGCAAGTGTTAGTCAGTGAGCCCGTCTTTGATTACGCATTGACCAGTTTAGGGTTTAAGGTTGCTAATCAAGACTTTGAAAATGCGATTGAGAAGGGCACTGACCCAGCACCGCAAGTTATCCACAAGATGCAGCAGGCATTAAAGAGTCGGCAAGTCGCCTTCTTTGTGAATAACAGCCAAGTTAGTGATAAATTAGTGACTAACATGGTGTCATTAGCCAAGAAGAATCAGGTGCCAGTGTTGAATGTGACTGAAACCATGCCAGCTAAGTTGACTTATCAACAGTGGATGTTGACACAGTATCGCCAGCTCAACCAGTTATTGTCCGATTAAGGGACGGACCTGCAAGGCGACGACGCCCGATTGCGCAACTTGGACGGGGGAATACAACGTTAGCATTTCTTGAACCATCTGTGTTACCGGCGTTCCCGGGGCACTGCCGACTTGAACGGCGGTGTATTCGCTCAGTAAGGATTCAAAACTAGCGAAACGCGTGATGTCGATGAGCTGAGTGGTGAGCTGCTGGCCAGTCGTCAGATCGATGAAATTTACAATGTCACCGACTTGTAAGGCTTGGCGTTTTGCATCGTTTAAACGGATTTCAATTGTTTTGAGCCCCGATTTTATTAACAGCCATTGTGGATGAATCAATTGCATGGTGGTCATTGAACGTCCTCCTAATCAGTTTAGTCTTAATTATAGTGGATAACTAACGAAATAGGGGCCTAAATAATGGCAATGATGTGCCTGAACACCGGATATTAGTGGTAGGTAGCTGGCGCCTGTCTATAATTAGGTTAACAATACAAGGGGGATGGCACAATTGGCAAAACGAACAGCGATTCCAGTTAGATTACAAATCGTTGGCACGATGAGCGCGTTAATCATCATGTATGCGTGGGGCCGCTCACTAATCGGCCAGCCGTTGCAATTGGGCAATCAACAGTTTACTTGGTTAGGGTTGGTTTACTTGACCGGCGCTTTTCTATTCTTGTTAGTGGCCCCATGGCTGACCAATCGCTTAGCGTTGACGCCGTTTGACTTCATAGCGATGACGGATCATCTGGCAATGGGGTGGTTGGGGTATCTTATCCTAATTTTAGTCGTTCCGATATGGTTTCAGCCGGCCAATTCCGGGCTTACACTCGGCGTGCTTTCCAGTGTGGTTGGTGGAATTTGTATGGATGTTCCACAGAATGTGACCTGGGGTATCCGGGTACCCTGGACGTACAACTCGCCAGTGATCTGGAAGAAAGTCAACTGGCTGACCGGACTATTGTTATTAATCGCCAGTTACGGCATGGTTGGCATCGGCTGGGTATGGCCCACACTGTTCCCAATCTATCAAGTGAGTGCCATTGTGGGAATTATCGTGATTGCGTTGGGTTATGCGCACCATTTAGCCCACTTGACGTAAGTTGTGTTGGTGATTATTAACACGGCAAATTGATATACGCGGATCATAATTAGGGGTCGCGAGTGGCACAAGTCACGTTAATCGTGGTTAGTTGAAGCGTTGTTAACAATCGTTGAACGGCAAAAAAGGCTGGAAAATTCCAGCCTTTTTTAGTGTCTTTTTAATAGAGGGCCCAGGCTTGCATGCCTTGTGCATAGTACAAGTTAACTGCGGCGTCGATTTGTTGTTGAACGGAACCACCACTAATATGGATGTTTTGAAATAAACCGTATGCACCACTTGCACCGTTAACGACGTGTGGTTGCCAGTTAGATTCACGATTGATGATGTGATTCCAAGTTCCGGCGTCAACACCAGTCCGTGCTTGCATTTGACCGAGCACGTAACTTTGTAAGTTATCACCCGAATAGCTTTCAGTTGCCGGGGTAGTTGCTGGTGCCGAAGCAACCGTCTCGTTAGTTTGTGCTGGTGTTGTTTGAGTCGTAGTTGCGGCCTGTGTTTCAGCTGGCTGGGTTGGTGTGGTGACCGGTGCCTGTTGAACTGGCGCTGAAACGACCGGTGTCGCTGGTGCTTGACTAGTAAGGTCCTGGGCGTTCGCCCCTGGAATCCGTAATTGTTGGCCTGGTAAAATTAAATGGCCGTGAATGTTGTTGGCTGTTTCGATTGATTCGATCGTCGTCTTATATTCTTGTGAAATTGCCCAGACACAGTCACCCTTCTTAACGGTGTAAGTTGCGTCGGCGTGTGCAGAAACAGTTCCGGCCAATAGTAGGCCAACCGTTGCAGCGGATGTTGTTAAGATTGTGGTTAATAATTTTTTCAAGTTATACTCTCCCATTTTTGTAAGCAATCAGCGTGTCGTACAATTGTTGATCAACAAAAATTAGTATAGCGGCGACTTATTACTCGCATGTGTCGCTAATTTTAAGAAGCGATTGCGAGATTCTGAGAAAATTATGGGGAGCAAATATTTTACTGAATAGTTGAAGACTATCGTGACGGGACGTATCGGTGACAATATATCGGCTACTAATATAAAAAATATGACAGAAATAGCAATATAATAATTACTGAAATTACCGATAGTTGAGCCAGTTAGCAAAAATAGCGGCAATTACAATGTTTAACGTGACATTCCCAATATTAAATAGTTAATACCGGTATTGTTCTTATAAGTTTAAAAGGGTGTTGATTATAGAAAGTAATTTACCGCAACAAAAAAAGTCGGGAAGGATTCCCGACTTTGTCTTAATAGTTTTAGATTAAAGGGCCCAAGCAGCCATACCTTGTGCTTCATATAAAGCAACGGCAGCGTTAACTTGTTCTTCAACAGAACCACTGCTGATGTGCATGTTCTGGAATAACCCGTAGGCACCACTAGAACTGTTGCGGACGTATGGTTGCCAGTTGGATTCACGCGTAATAATCGTGTTCCAAGTCGAAGCTGAGACACCAGTCCGTGATTGCATCTGACTTAAAACGTAACTCTTCAAATTGCTACCAGTGTAGCTTGAAGTCGTGGAATCAGTTGAACTTGTTGAAGTGGTCGTCGCGGTTGTGTTGCTAGTTGAACTAGAACTAGTCGTTGAAGCACTTGAACTCGTTGTGTTTGAAGTCGTTGACGAGGTGTTGTTATCAGAACTGGCTGAACTCGTCTTAATAGATAGTTTTTGACCAGGTAAGATGTAGTGACCCTTGATGTTATTAGTCGTTTCAACATGATTGATAGTTGTGTTGAATTTTTGTGCGATGGCCCAAACGGAATCACCGCTCTTAACGGTGTAAGTTGAGTCGGCGTTAGCATTGAGGACACCGGCGAATAATAAACCAGCGGCTGCAGCTGAGGTAGTTACGATTGTACTTACAAGTTTTTTCAAATTAGACACTCCTATAAATTTTGTGATTATCGATTAAATAAGTTACTGACAAAAATCTTAACTGCGATGTCATTCGCAATCAACAGAACCCAGTCTAACGCCTCCGTGTTACTTGTTAGTGTCGCGAGTTTTAAGAACGCAATGCAAAGATTACAAGAATACGGACTTTTGTAATCTTCGTAACCGAACTGTGACTTTGAAAAAGGCTGGTTAAATCGGTTGATAGGGGACAGTGACAAGCTAAGTTAATCAAGTTGAGGTTTGCCTAAAATTAACATTATGACGTGAAATCACCCAAAATTCAGCCATAAAAAAAGCCGATTATTTTAGTATAATCGGCTTTTAGTGCTTGAAAATGGTGTCAAACACGGCTATTTAACAGTTTATTCCGTCACTGGAAATGGATCTGCTAAACCGAGGGCTTGTTTTTCAGACTTCGCTTGAGCAATTTCCTCTTGCACTAATTCACGCGCGTGCGGATCACTATATAGGTTTAATTTGTAATCCACTTCCTTCAGATTCTTCATAATTTGGGCTTGCTGAGCGAGAATGGCATTGCGGTGAGTCGTCAGCAGTTCTCGTCGTTGTGCAATCGATTGGGGACCTGCCATGACATAACTGATATATTGGCGAATAGCACTGATTGCCATACCGGTATTTTTGAGGCAAATAATCGTATGTAATAGATGAAGATCGCCGTCTGTAAATGCTCGGTAGCCGGATTCATTGCGACTGACAAAGGGAAGTAAGCCTTGTTTATCATAAAAACGCAAGGTGTACGCACTTAGTCCGACCTTATCAGCGACTTCTTTAATCGTATAGGTCAAAAAGATTCCTCCTAACACTTGCCTTAGAGTATTGTCTAAGGTTTATATTAGCTATATTAACAAGCCATGATGAAAAAAACAACCAATATTCCGGGGGAATTAAACATGAATAAATCATTAGTATTAGTCACTGGCGGTAATGGCTTCTTAGCCAGTCATATCATTAAACAATTATTAACAGCGGGCTATCCGGTTCGGGCAACGTTACGGTCGTTAGATAAAGCAGCTGGTGTGAAGCAGACGCTAGCGGGTACACCTAACTTAGATCGATTGACATTTGTTGCTCTGGATCTGACACAGGATCAGGGTTGGGCCGAAGCAATGCGTGACGTGACGTATGTGATGAGTGTTGCGGCACCAGTATTTGTTAATCAAGGTCAGGCTTCTGATGAGGTCACTAGTGCGGCCAAGGTCGGCACGATCCGTGTTCTAAAGGCAGCGACGGCGGCCGGTGTTAAGCGGGTCGTCATGACTGCCAACCTTGGTGCCGTTGGCTTCAGTCGTTTGGATCATGATCATCCCGTCACTGAAGTGGACTGGACCCGCGAAGACCAACCGGGGCTTTCGTTGTATGAAAAGTCGAAGTTGGTTGCTGAAGAGGCTGGCTGGGCGTATTGCAAGGCGCATGCTGATAGTCCAGAATTCACGACGGTTAATGCCGGTGCCATGCTTGGGCCATCGCTTAATGGGCACGTCACGGGTAGTTATAATCTAGTTAGTCGGATATTAACTGGGCAGATGATGCCAAACCTTAAAGTCAATGTCATCGACGTTCGCGATGTCGCTGACTTAGAGGTTCGGGCGATGACGGCGCCTGCAGCGGCCAATCAGCGTTTTCTAGCAGTGGCCGCCACACCAATCTCGATGCGGGACCTCAAAACATTGATTCAAGAACAACGGCCGCAGTTGGCTGCAGGCCTGACGAAACATTTGATTCCAGACTGGTTTGTGCGGGGGTTAGCCCCATTTAGTGGGCAATTACGCGAGTCTAGTTTGATGATCCGCATCAATCACGAGGTCAGTACCCAAAAAGCCCAGCAATTGTTAGGGTGGCAAGCGCGCTCAGCTGATACTGCGGTATTAGCCGCTGTCGATACACTGGTTAAGAATGGTTTGAATAAATAGGACGATCAAAACGGTCTAGCAGTAGTATTTACTGCCAGGCCGCTTTTTGTAGCTACTTTAGTGGCAACCGGACTTAGTTATTTTAACAAAAGTATATATTTTTAAAATAAAAGTATTGATTTTGAAATAGAAATAGGATAGTATTATTTCACGAGGAAAGCGTTTTCCAAAATAAATGACACAGAGGAGGAGTTTGATGGATAAGGAGCGACAGATGCCCAAGGATTTTTTCTGGGGTAATTCAGTGTCAAGTATGCAAACTGAGGGTGCTTGGGATGAAGACGGTAAGGGCCGTTCAGTTTATGATGTTCGTCCTGCGACAGCAACCACTTCGGATTGGCATGATGCCATTGATGAATATCATCGTTACGAGGAAGATCTTGATTTGATGAAGGACTTACATTTGAATATGTATCGAATTCAGATTTCATGGTCACGAGTAGTTCCAGATGGTGATGGTGAGTTTAATGCCGCTGGGATTGCGTTTTATGATCGGCTGGTTGATGCGATGCTGGCACGGGGGATTACACCGATGATTTGCCTGTATCACTTTGATATGCCGTTAGCCTTAGCTGAAAATGAAAACGGGTTCATGTCGCGCCACACCGTTGATGCGTTCGTCCGTTTTGGTGAAAAGATGATTGCCCATTTTGCTGATCGGGTTAAATATTGGATCGTGTTCAATGAACATAATTTATACTTTACCGACGAAGTCTTCAACATTTCAGGGTACACCAAGGGTGATCAAAGTGTTAACGACTTATACCGGATTTTCCACCATACTATGTTAGCGCACGCGCGCCTAGATGACTTTGTTCATCAGAACTACGATGACGTGAAGATTGGTGGTATGTTAGCTTACACCCCGGTTTATCCAGAAACAGCTAAGCCAATTGATATTATGGCGGCTCGTAAGAGTGACGAATTTTTGAACAACAACTTGAATGACGCTTACGTGCACGGGCATTATTCACCAGAAGTCCTGCGTTACGTTGAACAACAGGGCATCGATTATGATTTGCAACCAGGTGATGAAGCAATCATTGGCAAAATGAAAGCGGATTTTTTGGCTTTTAGTTATTATCGTTCAACGGTTATCAACGGGGATAAAATACCCGTTGATGCCGTTCCGAATCGTTATCTCAATTATTCATTTGAGGCCAACCGCTTTTTACAAGCTAATGAATGGGGCTGGGCGATTGATCCACTCGGTTTCCGCAACTTGATTACCAAGTTGTATGACCAGTACGAAGTACCCGTGTTCCCGATTGAAAATGGGATTGGGTTACGCGAGCACTGGGATGGCCAGCATATGATCGAAGATGATGAGCGGATTACTTATCATGAAGAACATATCAAGGCGATGAAAGATGCCATGTTGATCGACGGCGCTAAGGTACTAGGTTATCTCGGCTGGGGCTTGATTGATATTCCAAGTTCACACGCAGATATCGAAAAACGTTACGGAGTTGTTTACGTTAACCGGAGTAATCATGATCTAAAAGACTTAAAGCGGGTTCCCAAGAAGTCATATTATTGGCTGCAAGGGGTCCTAGCAAAAAATGGAGATGAATTGTAATGGAAAATAGTAGTAATGGTGCTGTTAGCAATTTCATTAACAACAAAGTTTTACCGCCAATAATGAAGTTCGTTAACACTAAACCAGTTAAAGCCTTACAAGACGGGATGGTCTACGCCTTACCATTTATTATCATTGGGTCCGTATTCTTGATCTTATCTAATATTCCAATTCCAGCTGTGGCTGCTGTTATTAAGGCCTCTGGTTGGGCAGCGTTCTTTAACCAGGCCTATACAGTAACGTTTGGGGTTCTTTCACTTTGGGCGGCCGTTGGGATTGCCTATGTGTATGTGCGTAACGAAGGGTATGAACCACTGCCCGCTGGGTTAACTTCCATGGCCGTATTCTTACTTTTGCAAACGCTTAACATTGCCAATCCATTAGTAGCTGCGATGGGTAAAGCCGGTACTGGGATTACCAATGCTGCTGGGAATGTCGTGATGTCAGGTAGCGCCGTTTCACAGAATATCGATAAATTACCAAAGGTCCTACAAAATTTTGTGCAAGCACCCGTTACTGGGGTTGTTAATATTACCTGGCTAGGTGGCCAGGGGATGATCGCTGCCATTATTGTCGGTATCTTAGTTGGTTGGGCTTACTCCGCTATGATTCGTAAAGGTTGGAAGATTACCCTACCAGAACAAGTACCAGCCAGTGTTGCCAACCAATTTACTGCCATGATTCCTGCCGGGGTCATCTTGATTGTTGCAATGTTAATCTTTGCGGCCTTCAGTGCTTTCGGTAATACTGACATGTTGCAATTTATTTACAAGGTTCTTCAAACACCGCTTCAAGGATTATCCGATTCACTCGGTGGTGCGCTGGTTATTGCGTTCTTAGTGCCATTCTTCTGGTTCTTTGGGGTCCATGGTGGGTTGATCATGGGTGCCATTACTAGTGGGTTACTGATTCCGAACACGTTCGACAATGCTTCATTATATAAAGCAGGTAAGTTGACCGTTGCCCAAGGTGCCCACATTGTAACTAATGAATTCTACAATAACTTCATTAACTTAACTGGTTCTGGGATTACGATCGGACTTGTTATCTTTACGTTGTTTGCTGCTAAGTCCGTTCAATTTAAGACGATTGGTAAAGTTGAATTTGTGCCAGCATTATTCAACATTAACGAACCATTCTTGTTCGGGTTACCGATCGTGATGAACCCATTCTTGGCAATTCCATTCTTCTTGACACCGGTTATCGTGGCCTTATCCACTTATCTGGTCATCTACTTCGGCATTGTGCCACCATTGAATGGTTTCGCGGCACCGTGGACGACCCCAGCAATCATTTCTGGCTTCCTGATTGGTGGCTGGAAGATGGCTATCTGGCAAACAATTACGTTGGTCATGTCAACTGCAATTTACTTCCCATTCGCTAAGAAGTACGATGCTATCTTAACGAAGGAAGAAGGCGAAAAGGCCGCTGCGGAAGCTGCTGCTGGTAACGCTGAAATTGAAAAGATGTAATTATAGAAAGGAATTAAATAATTATGGCTGAAAAAATTATTATGTTGGCATGTTCTGCGGGAATGTCAACCTCACTATTAGTGTCTAAGATGGAAGCTGCGGCAAAGCAAGATGGTGTTGATTACAAGATCTTTGCCACCTCAGCGGCTGATATTGACCATCAACTGAGTCAAGATCCGCATCCCGATGTCTTGTTATTAGGACCACAAGTTCGCTACATGGCGAATGACGTGAAGAAGAAGACTGATAAGGCTGGGATTCCAATGGATATCATCAATATGTCCGACTATGGCATGATGAATGGTGAAAATGTCTTACAAGCAGCTGAAAAGTTACTCGGCGACAGATAATTAGGATTTAACCGGGAAAGTCAATGCAATCGTGAATCACCAACGTGTGCGGTGGTTGCTTTAACATGATTGGGACTTGTCCGAGTGATAATCAAACACTAACCAAATCCTAGATTGTTTTGGTGGTGGGCATCTCAGGATGTTATATATGTTACGATTCCTCACTGGCTAATTGCTGGTGGGGAATTTTTTTGGTGGTGGCTGTGGCCGCGATACGGTACTGCGAGGGTGTGCAGGCGAGTAAGCGAGAGAAGCATGTAGTGTGGACGTTACTTTGGCAGTGCTTAATTTTAAAGGACGGCTGCTGATTCAAAATGGCTATTAATCAAACAAATTAAATAAAACCCTTGACCTGAAACCCGTTCGAGCAGTTAGGATAAAGGTAATCAAAGAACGGTAGCTGGCCAGCGCCATTATGGAAATCTATTCATCAAATTCGGGAGGGTTTTATCATGGGACTATTTTCATTTGGTAAAAAAGTTAAATTATATGCACCAGTCGATGGCACACTGATAGATTTAGCCACAGTCGCTGCGGGTCAGACGGGGTTTGCGGTGACGCCAGAACGCCACCATATCTTCAGTCCAGTAACGGGAACCGTCAGTGCCCTGATTCCAGAACAAAATGCGAT
The DNA here is from genome assembly GCF_049745435.1 of Lactiplantibacillus sp. YT640. Taxonomy (NCBI): domain Bacteria; kingdom Bacillati; phylum Bacillota; class Bacilli; order Lactobacillales; family Lactobacillaceae; genus Lactiplantibacillus; species Lactiplantibacillus sp. YT640. The sequence goes on along the minus strand of NZ_JBMNVY010000005.1, from coordinate 175,990 downwards.
CGAACTGGCAGCTGGAAAGCTGACGGTACGGTTACGAATGGGTGTTAATACCAGCGCAACTCCGGCAACTTATGTTCATGAAGGCGACCAAGTGACACCAGAAACACCACTCGCTTTTGTGGATCAAGAGCAGGCCGCTGAAAATGGGGAGGATATGACGGTGTTGGTGGTTGTGGATAAAGGTGGGCAACCCGCTGAAAAAATCAGTTTATCCACAAGTGGACAAGTGAGCCACGACCAAGAAGTTGCCACGGTTGTTGCTAAGTAGGACGGATGATGGGGCTAATCGTGTGTAATTGTTTGCGATGAGCTGAGTCAGAAGGAATTTCATCGCGTCACCACAGTTGATTGATGCAAGGTCAACTAGCAATTGCAATGCAGTTGTTAAATACGAAAACACACTTCAAAGCTGCTACTTTTGAAGTGTGTTTTCGTGTTCAGTTGATTTTTGATTGGCGGTTGCAAGCAATTCAATCTGCCGCAGAATGAGCCTGTCCTTGTCCACAAGCCATCAGTTCAGCTTGGTAGGCATCATTGATGCGATTGAGTGCTTGGTGAAATTCCGTGATAACTTTGTTCATTTGGCGCTGATACTTTTCATCCAACGAATAACCGTTTTGAACTTGAGTTTTAGGCCCCGTTGTTTGATTCAAGTACGCCTTTAAGTCATCGTCTGGCTGTAACTTTTCGTATAAATCGACATTGTCTAGTAAGCGGACGATCCGGTTGTATTTACCCGTAAAGGTCCGCCGAATAATCTGTATTCGGTGACGAAAGACATAGCAACCGGCCTGAATGACGGCTTGAGGTTCTGGGTAGGTTGTCGTTTGTTGGTAGTGTTGGACGATTTCAGGAACAATCTGCCGAATCGCATTATTGATAGTCGGTGTAATTAAGGCCGCCGCGATTTTAGTTGGGTCGGATACGCCCTGTTCAGTCTGTGAGGCCGAACTGAACAAGTCACTAGAAAGAATGTTCGGATTGGTCGTAGTTAGGTCCACATATTCCCATAGTAGGACATTGAATTCTGAATGATTGAGACCACCATTTTGAAAGACAGCGGTGACATATTCAGTCAAACTACCGTATAAAAGGTAATTAGTGGATACGTCAAAGTATGCAGCTACTTTAGCGAGTCGGTCCGCGTTAGCTAGCGTACGTCCCTTTTCCCAGTCATTAATTGTGCTTTTTCCAGCCAAGCCAATCGCAGATGCAAGTTTGGCCATACTTAAACCAGCGGCAATTCGAAGTTGGTGAATACGATTACCAACTTGTTGTTTATCAATCTGCAATTTGATTTCCCCCCTGATTGGTTCTTAGTATATTCTAACATAGGGAGGGAAGCGCTCGCATTGTTAACACTGAATATATTAGCACTTTCGATGATTGGCGTGGTAACGACAGATAAGTAGTATCAAGTGCTTAGTGATACTTATGAATAATTGTCATAAAAGCGGTGCTATTATTTACCGGCCAGCCGTCTAGTTGGATTTCATAAGGTTGTTCCGTACCAGGATAAATATGACCGGGAATCGCAACCTTTTGCCGGTGGTCGTGAATGATCAGGAAAAACATCGCAGGTCGACAAAGGATGGTCACGTGTGCGGCCAGGCAGTCGCTAAGCGTGGCTGCTAAATGCTGGCGAATGGTCGTTAGTCCCGCAGCCCCTTCATTAATAACGATTGACCAATCGAATGCCAAGTCTGAATAGGCGGCTAATGGTGTTAATTGTTGCATGTTGAATGCCTCCTCCAAGGTATTAATTAGACTAAATATTACTATTAGCATACATGCAAATAGTTGTGATGACGACCATCTGCGCTTGTTATGGTCAATTAATAAGCTGGCTTAACAGAGATCATGCGACAAGTGTAAATTGCCAGCGTATACTAGAAGTATTATGTGCAAAAGGAAGTGTCGAGAAATGCAACACCGGATTGCTGTGCTGGCAGATATTCATGGAAACTTGACGGCGCTTAATGCTGTGTTGGCGGATGCGCGTCAGCAAGCCGCGACGGATTATTGGTTCCTCGGTGATCTATTCTTACCCGGCCCGGGTGCCGAAAAGCTCTACCAGACCTTAGCGGACACTGCGCCGTCAGTATGGTTGCAAGGTAATTGGGAACAGGGGATTAATGCGGTCATGACTGGAAACGGGCGACTGGATGATCCTTCACAGATTTATTTTGCACGATTGACCGCGTATCTGGTGACCCATCTGAGCAAATCACATTACGCTGAATTAGTGCAACGGCCCATTGCGACAACGATGGTCGTGAACGGGTTAACTTTTCAACTGGCCCATAATCAGCCGGAACGCTCGACTGGTCACGACCTGTATCCGGATGAACGCCAGTCTAATTTTGATCACCTAGCTGGTGATGCGGATGTGGCCGTTTACGGCCATACCCACCAACAAATTATGCGGGTGAGTCAGCGGGGCCAGCTCATTATTAATCCCGGGGCGACAGGCCAACCTTATAGTCCATACGCTAAGTTCATGGCTGATCAGCGTGCTCACTATGCAATCTTAACGGTGGATGACGCGGGTCGAATCAGTGTGGATTTTCGAAAAGTTGATTATGATATTAGCCTTGAGTTGACCGTTGCGCGTGAACAACAATTACCATATTTAGACTTATATGAACATCTTCGCCGGACTGGTTTTACGAGTACCCATGACCAAGCCTTATTGGGCAAACTGAACGCTAAGTTTAATTACGCTAATGAGGTACGACGATTTTTTGGCATGCAAGCGTGATAGTTAGTGGTAAGTTAGTGAGTTAACTCTTATAATGATTGAACAGGATACGAGGAGGGTTTTCATGAACTTTGCACCATCAGAATGGTTTGGCTTTAACAAGCGAGCTAGACATGATATGACGTTTACTAAGACTATCAATGGCGAGACCAGTACCAAGCAAGTGTACGGGCACTTTAACGTGTGGGCCCTGTTGTTCACGTGGTTTTATGCGCTGTTCAGTGTGCGGTGTCGAACCCCGTTTTTCTTACTGAAAACGGCGGTGCCATTCTTAGGCATGCTGTCGTTAAATATGGTGACGCAGCTGTTTTTTAGTGACCAAGTTGTCATGAGTATCGGGTTACTAGGCGATATTTGGTATGGTTTTATGTTTGAGACGTGGTTTAGAAATCAGCTGGTTGCAAATGGCTATCAACAAACGGCTTAGTGCGACAGGAATAGATTAGCTTATCAGGCTTCCCAGCAAGACGTGGGGAGCTTTTTTGATTGGGGTCGTTGACAAGCTTCTGGCTAGTAAAGTATCGCAACATAAATAATATCGTTTCTTTACAAACATCTGACTAAACACTTTACATTCCTTAACTATTCTTAAAAGTGCAGTTTGTTTTACGATAAAAAAGATGGAGTGATAATTTTATAATGATAAAGCCGCGTGTTTTAACGACCTTATTAGTTTGTTCAGCAATCTTAACAACGACGGTGACCCCGGCCGTCGCTGCAGTAACCCCGATGGCGACTCCGAGTGAGCAAGTTGCCGAACCAGTTGCCAGCCCGGCCGTTCCAACAGCAACCTTGAGTTTGGCAATTCAAAATCAACAATTGGTTGATTTAATTGGGCAGACGCAGTGGCAAACCTATGGGCAGCCTGCCGTGACGAAGGACCCTGAATTTAACGACCAAGTGTTGAACTTGGATGGCAAATCAGCGTTTTACACGACCTTCACGGATCAGCAGTTTGCAAAGTTACAGAATGGGATGGCGATCGAGGCGTACTTTAAATATGATCCAGCCGCCGATGCCAATGGTGAACATGAGATCTTTTCTAGCCAACAGGGTGGTGGTTTAGGACTTGGGGTGCAAAACAATCAAGTCGTTTTCTTCGCCCATGATGGTTCCGGCTATAAGACTCCTAAAGGCACCTTACATAAGGGGCAGTGGGTGCATGCGGTTGGTGTGATCGATAAGAATAAGACGGCTAGCTTGTATCTGGATGGCCAGTTAGTCCAACAAGTGGCTATGCCCGGTGATTTAAAGCTGGCACAAGGAACCAAAGACTTTGTGCTGGGTGGTGATGCGGTTCCTGGAAGTCACGTTCAGTCAATGATGACCGGTCAAATTAGACAGGCCCGCTTGTATGATCAGACATTGACGTCGCAACAAGTAAGTCAATTGAACGTTGAAGCACAGGTCGGCAAGCAGCCGGTCGCACCCGTACCAGTCGACCAAACGATTGCGACGAAGCTCGTTGGCCCGAAGCGAATTGCGAGTGGGCACACTTATGGTCTTAATGTACACGCCCGGCAAATCAAAGCTACCGGTGCCGCCCCAATCACCATGGATGTCATGTATGATGCGGCTAAGTTTGACTATGTCGGTGCAGAACGTCTCTTACAAGGGGGAAAGACGCAGATCCAACTGATTGCGCCTGGCCGTATTCGCCTGACTACGACGGCGAACCTTTCAAAAGCTGAATTTAAAATGTATGCGCAAACGCGGTTAGCGCACCTTAATTTGAAAGCTAAGGCCGCTGGTGAGACGCAGATCAAGTTTGAGCAGCTAACTAAAGATACAACCATTGAACTAGGGCCAGCTCAAACTGTTGAAATTCAAGGTAAGTACGCGCTAGATTATAACGGTGACGGGATTATTGGTGTTGGTGACGTGGCCCTGGCAAACGCAGCCGATAAAGTGGCAGCCGCCAATGCAGCTGAAATCAAGCCTTATAAACACGTGGTCGTTTTAACGACTGATGGTGGTGGGAACCCCTGGGATCCGAAGGGAATGTACTATGCACAAGGTGCGGAGCAAGGAACTAAGACTCCCGTATGGACAACCAACCCAGAAATCATGAAGAAACGTCGGAATACGTATACGATGGACTTATTCAATAAGCAGTTTGCAATGAGTACGTCAGCGCGGGCCGTTTCACCAGCGATTTCGGCACAAAACTACATTTCCATGTTACATGGTCGGCCATGGGACACGCTACCTAAGGAATATCAAGGGACTAACGCGACCATGGGACAAGAATACTTTGCAGACTTTAACAAACCACAAGCAATGTTCCCATCAGTATTTAAGATGTTACAAGACGATAATCCAACTCGGGGCGCTGCGGCTTTCTCAGAATGGGGACCAATCGTCAATAGCATCATTGAACCAGATGCCGCGGTGACTACTAAACAGTCAGCTTCGCTGAAATCCTTTGATGATGTGGCTAACTATATCGGCACGCCAGAATTTCAAAGTACTGGGTTAGTCTACATGCAAAGTGATTATATGGACGGTCAGGGACACGGTCACGGCTGGTACAATGACAATTACTGGGATAAGTACGCGCAATATGATGCGCTGTTCAAGCGAGTAATGGATAAGCTTGAAGCAACCGGTCACATTCATGATACGTTAGTCATTGCCAACGCTGATCATGGCGGTTCTGGCAAGAATCATGGTGGTTGGGATGAATATAACCGCAGTATTTTCATGGCGCTCGGTGGCGAAACGGTCGATAATGGCCGCCGTTTGCATGGTGGAAGCAATGCTGATATCAGTACGCTCATCCTGAATGCTTTGCAAGTCCCACAGACACCACAGATGTTTGACAGTCAGGTCTTTGACTCATCGGCTTTTCTTAAGCAGACTGACCTATCGAAGAAGAAACGTTCAGTTGAAACGTTAAAGCTCAGTCGCAATGATCAGGAAGCAAAAGTTCAATTGACTCATAACCAAAACCGGCAACTGACGGCATTTGATCTGCAATTGGACTTAGCAGGTCGGGAAGTCGCTGACGTTAAGGTTCCAACCGGCGTGCAGATTTTACGGCAGACGGTCGCTAATGGTCAATTAAGATTAACAGTCAGTGCCAGCCAACCCGTGACTGACCTGGTGACGATTAAACTCGTACCAAGTAAGACGCGTGCGGCTAAGACCATCATGTTAAGTCAAGCAATGGCTGCCACTGCCGACGGTACAGAAGTGCTTGTGGATTTGGATAATGATAATCCACTGACGAGTACGGCTAAACCCGACGAAAACGGCAGCACGACGACTAAACCAGATGGCAATGGTACTGCGGTCAAGCCGGATGAAAATGGCAGCACGACAACTAAACCAGATGGCAATGGTACTGCCGTTAAACCGGATGAAAATGGTAGCACGACAACTAAACCAGATGGCAATGGTACTGCCGTTAAACCGGATGAAAATGGTAGCGCGACAACTAAACCAGATGGCAATGGTACTGCCGTTAAACCGGATGAAAATGGCAGCACGACAACTAAACCAGATGGTAACGGTACTGCCGTTAAACCGGATGAAAATGGTAGCAACACGACTAAACCAGGTGGCAATGGTACTACCGTTAAGCCGGACAAAAATGGTAGTAGCACAACTAAACCGAATGGCAACGGGACTGCTGTCAAACCCGACAAGCATGAAACTAGCACCACGGGGAGTGGGACAGTTAATACATCAGGTGCAGACAAAACGAGCACCAACGACAATGGCACTTCAATGACGGCCGGTACAGCTAGTTCGCATGCAAGTACAGTCACGGATCGGGTGACGAGTGGCACGGTATTGCCTGAAACTAGCTCGAGTGCAACTACTAATCATGGCAGTCATTCGACAGGTCATCATGGTAGCGGCTGGTTACCACAGACAGGTGAAGCGGTGCAACGCTGGCTAGCAGTCGCCGGCGGTGTGTTCCTCATGCTGACTGGTGCAATCGCGGTTTGGTGGCGGAAGCGACGCGCCTAGGTAAATATAACTTGGCACGATAATTTTGGAAGTAAGCACGGATGAGGCAGTTTCTGGGAACGGTGTGTTTCTCGAAACTGCCTTTTGTGCACGCTGATCAACGGTGGTGATGTCGGTTGAAGTACCAGAGCGAACCAGGTTGTAATGTCACTCCTTAATAATTAATTTCAAATTATTTAGCCTAATAGTTAGTTTTTGTTTTTATAGTCTAACTAAAGTGCTATGATAAGATTCAATAAAAATAAGGTATAAGATTTTTTCCACAGTTGTTTTTTTGGTAAACTTAATGACTAATAGTCACAGTTAAAGCCCTTGATATAAATAAAGGGGAGTTGGCACACGATATTGACGTACAGTAAGGTAGGGTGAGCGAGGATGAGCTACTTAGAATTAAAAGATATTCACAAGGCCTATTATTTAGGCAAGGAAGCTTTCCCAGTCTTGAATGGGATTAATCTAACTTTTGAACGAGGTGAATTCGTTGCGATTTTAGGGGAATCTGGCGGTGGTAAGTCAACGTTGATGAATATCATTGGTGGCTTGGATCGGCAATTTCAGGGACAAGTGTTATTGCAAGGAACCGCGTTAGATCATCACCAAGAGAAACAGATGGATCAGTATCGGCGTGAAACAGTCGGTTATATTTATCAATCATATAATTTGATCAACCATCTGTCCGTGTTAGACAATGTCCTGATCTCGTTAGATATGACCAAGTTAAATCGGTCAGAACGTGAGCAACGAGCTAAGCAACTGTTAACTCAGGTGGGGTTAGCGGATCAAATTAAAAAGTACCCGAACCAATTATCTGGTGGCCAGAAGCAGCGAGTTGCGATTGCCCGGGCTTTAGCGAGTGATCCGCAGATTATTATCGCGGATGAACCGACTGGCGCATTGGATTCTGAAAATACCACGGAAGTTTTGAAAATTTTGGATCAGATTGCGGCGGAAGGTCGGCTTGTAATTTGTGTGACACATTCGCAGGATGTTGCGAATGCGGGTACTCGAATCGTGCGCTTAGCTGATGGTAAAATCACGGATGACGAGCGGGTGAAACCCGCTTATCCGGTCGATGAAAATCGCCAACAGATTGCGGCACGTAAGTTACCGTGGTATGTGCCACTGAACACGGCGTTTAAACATCTACGCTATACTTGGACTTGGAACTTGATTATTATCATTGGGACAGCGATTGGTTTATTCGCAGTGATGTTGTTTAACGGGTTAGGTAATGGCCTCAAGGGGTATATTAATCAGGAAATCAATGATATGGTCAATCCCCGTGTCGTGACAGTGAGTCGGTATCAAAAATCGAGTCAAAGTCAGCGAGGCGGCAGCCAAGAAGGTAACCAGCAGGCAGCTGCCATGGGGGCGAGTGTGGCGACGACCAATCAGCCAACGTTCAGTACGGCCCAACTGAGTAAACTGAAAAAAGTTGCGCATGTTCAGACCGTTCAGCCAATTTTGAGTGCAAGCAACGCGACAATTACAGTTGGTAATAAAGACTACACCGCTTCATCGTTAACAACGTGGACGGCTTCTAACCGGAAGTCGATTATTAAAGCTGGTCACGTGGCTGGTAAGAATGAAATCGTCGTCGATAAGAGTAGTGTGGCGAAGAAATGGTCATCTAAGAATTGGAAGCAATTGGTCGGTAAGAAAGTGACTGTGGCTTTTCAGACAACGAATAAGAGTGGTAAAAGTGTCACGGTTAAACGGCAATTAACGGTTGCTGGGATCACGGACAGCACGACTGGAAGTGGTGTGAACGCCGTGACCTACGCCACTATGAAAGATATGCGGTCAGCAAAGAATTTAAGTACGCAGCCAACTTCAGTTGCGGTGAAAGTTGATTCGCGGGAGCATAATGATGCTGTAACCAAGCAGATTAATAAGCTAAAGATTGATGGCAAACGGGTTTACCGTGCCACCAGTATTGCCAGCATGCTTGATACGGTCAATACGTATGTTAACTTAGCAACCACGATTTTGGCGGCAATCGCTGGAATTTCCCTACTAGTCTCAGCGTTAATGATCATTGTGACCATGTTCATGTCGGTCAGTGCCCGGAAGAAAGAAATCGGAATCTTACGTGCGCTGGGTGAAAGTCGCCGTGATATTCGGCGATTGTTCACGAGTGAATCATTGATCATTGGGGTCATCAGTGCACTACTAGCTACTGGAATTGCTTATGGTATTGGAGCTGCCTTGAATAAGGTCCTCTACCAAATCGCCAGCTACAATATGATTGAGATTCAGGTAAGTAATATTATCTCGACCTTTATCATTGCCCTGGTGATTGCCTTATTAGCAGCCATCTTACCAGCTTGGCGCGCCGCTCGGTTGAATCCAATCGATGCCCTCGCCGCTGATTAAGTAATTGTGAGTCATTAACTAAAATAGTCTGTTAGTAAAACGGTAATGAAGCCCAGAACGGGATTCATTACCGTTTTTTGTGCGTGGGGCCTTTGATGCTAATTTGCTTTACATATGTCGAAATTGACATATAATGAAGACAACTAAATAGAACACACATTGCGCGAGCCAATTTGTCATGAATCGTGATTAAAATGTGCAAAGTTTTTAAGTTCAAAAGCAGCCAGCTATGGACCGCTGGGAAAGTTCGACTCAGCGTAAACTTGTTTAGTTAATTCGTCCTACACNGTCATGAATCGTGATTAAAATGTGCAAAGTTTTTAAGTTCAAAAGCAGCCAGCTATGGACCGCTGGGAAAGTTCGACTCAGCGTAAACTTGTTTAGTTAATTCGTCCTACACCGACCTCCAGGCATTTCTGCCAATTGCCGGAACGTGGTGGGCACAGATTTGAGCCGAAAAACCACGTCTCAAATACTGGCCTTTCACTAACCAAGCACAGGACGCTTGCTAAGTGAAATTTCACCACTGGGCATTGTCAGAAACACCTTCCAGTCGGGATAGCGTTCGAATGGCTGATAGGGATGTACTCAACTTTTGCTGAATTTGTCGTTGTTTTTCAATCTGACAGTTTTCTCAATCAACTGTCAGATTGAAAAAGTCTTGTGATAACTCACTATTTCTAAATTACCGTAGTAATAATTGAATATTTCGAAAAAGTGGAGAAGGCACTCTGATATTTAACTGAAAGGGTTCAGTATCAAAATAGCCAACGACAAATTGTACCGAGTTCAGTGGCCGTTCATCAGCCATTCGAGCGGCTTCCCGACTGGAGGGGCTGGTGACAATGCTCAGTAGCCAAATTATTCTTAGCTGGAAGTGGGTTGCTTCCGGCTTAGGACGCGCACCGGCTGACGAACAACAATCTAAACTTGGCACGTTTTAATCACAGTTGATGCTAAATACTAGCACAACGCGTAAAGAAAAGTGGGTGAAATGATGCATTATGGGGTTTTAGCGTTAACGTTTTTGAGTGTCAATTTGGATTTTTTCTTGATGTTAGTTTTTTTATTGAAGAAGTATCGGTTGTGGCAGGTCTTGTTGGGCTATTTGTTGGGCAATCTTATTCTACTAACGGCAAGCTTCTTTGTGGGTAAAGCACTGACCTTATTTTTGCCAGAATGGTTATTAGGATTCTTGGGTGTGCTGCCGATTTGGCTTGCGTTTCACGACGATGATGATGATACCGCCGATCGGGCTGGTGGGTCGCCGGTGATTAACGTACTAGTTACTTATTTGGCCGTATGTGCTGGTTGTAATTTATCGATCTTTTTACCTGTGCTCGTTGGGGAAAGCATGGTACACTTTGTGATGACTTTAGGATTTATTGGTATATTGACGATGCTTGTCGTGCTTATCATTAACCAGGTGGCGGAAATCAAGGCTGTTCAAAAGCAAATAGCGGCTCATGGTGAACGGTTGATGAAAATTTGTTACGTGGTGATTGGCTTATATGTTTTCTGGGATAGTGGGCTAATTAGCCATTTAATCGCATTCCTATGATTGGTGAGAACGGAGGAATTGGCATGGAGGTCAGCGGGCCACTATTAACTGAGGCGGCTAAAATATACAAAGTATTGAGTAATGTTAATCGGATTAAAATCCTAATTTTTTTAGAACACCATGAAGCGGACGTCACGCAAATCGTTGAACATGTTCATTTGGCGCAGCCATTAGTCTCGCATCAGTTAGCAATTTTGTTTCAGTATCAGTTGGTATCTAAAACGAAGCGGGGGAAGCATGTCTACTATTGTCTAGACGATCCCCATATTTTGGAAATGGTTGATGCCATGATTGGACATGTGGCTCATGAAATTAAACATGAACCGCATCATGATTAATGACGGGAGGAAGTTGTGAAGGTTAAGATAACGAAACGACAGCTTATCAGTGGGGCAGTACTGCTAGCATTACTATTAATTGGACTGTTGATCTATCGCTATCATGGTACTTGGGAGATCATTCAGCATCGGGTATTTGATCAATCAGCACTGGTGGCCCAAGTTCGACGGCACCGCGCGATTGATATTTTATTAGTAGTTCCCTTATTGATTTGCTTTTCAATTATTCCAGGTGCCCCCGTGGCGACGATCAGTGTCGTTGCTGGCATCTGTTTCGGCAAAGGGCTTGGGGCAGTGTTAAATATTATTGGCATTACGCTGGGCAACTTGATTGCACAACGCTTTTTCGGACGGGTAACGGCTCGACGTGATCAACAGCCGTCAAAACTCGTGACGGCCATTGGTAAGATGCGGCACCCCTTATTAGGAATCGTGATTGGGTATACGATACCGTTTATTCCAACGTCATTAGTTAGTTTAGCGGCCATTGAAACGGCGGTGACACCCCGGCAGCTAGCCGCAGCAACGCTACTGGGCAGCATGCCCACGGCGATTATCTATGCTTGGGGTGGCGATGAACTGATTAAAGCGCACTTCAAGAATGCGTTGATGTTGGTTGGACTCTTGGTGCTCTTATTGGGATTGTTGTGGTTGATCCACCATGATCGTCAACGAGCAGTTGATTTGGATCATTAATAATTGAAATTATAAGCGGCGGGCCCGCCGCTTTGCCCGTAGCCGTTATGATGCAACTGGCTGGGTATGCTTGAATTGATTGATTTGAGTTGTGGTCAGTGTAACTGTCTTATATGGTAAGAAATGTTCAGACAGTTCTGAGCCTGGATCGGCCTGAAAGATCTCGACCGTGTCGTCAGCTAAGTCTAGCTGATAGACACGCCGCGCATGCGGGCTGTCAACATAAATAGCGGTAGCGGTGAAGGGCCGCCAGGTAAAATTAGTCGCCGGTAATAAGTGCCATTGTTCTAATGCGTCGTAGGTTTCGTTTGGTGTCATAATCGAATCCCCCTTCAGTGACTATTATAGTATGTTTAGGTTAATAGTCAAATAATGTTTTGTTAACCTAAAACCCCCGTTTTCACATTGAAAACGGGGGTTTTGAGGTTATTTTAATTGATTTAACGAATAACTAAAACTGAAATCGGTGCGTATTTTGCCATATAAGCAGCTTGGCTACCAAAGTGTTTGGCAATCCCCTTTTTGGCTAGGGAGCCAATAATGAGTAAGTCCGGTTGAACGTGGGGGATGACTTCCTTAACGATGGTCTCACCAGGTTCACCTTCCGCAATCATTGCGTGGACTTTGGTGACGCCAGCAGCTTGGGCTTGCTTTTGATATTTCAATATATGCTGTTCAAGTTCTTGGCGTTCCCCATGAATGTAGTCTTTACTGAGCGCTTGATAGACGTTCATTTCATCATTTTCAAGAATCGAGATAATGACCAGTTCGGCACCATCTTGCTTCGCTTGATGGATTGCATAGTCAAAAGCAAGTAAAGCATCGGCAGAATCATCAACACCAACGAGAATCCGGTTAAATTTAGTCGCCATTATTTGTTGGCCTCCTTTGCTGCTGCAGCAAGTTGCTGTTCAACGTAACGTTTGTTACCGCGTTGTAGGTCGAAGACGGTCCAGACAAGTAGGGCTAAGATAGCGGCAATCAAAAGGTAGGCTAGAATTTTAGAAAAAGTCTGTTCGCCAGCTGAAGGATTATCGCCAAAGAAGCCTAAGATTGAATCTGGTAGACCGAGTAAGTTTAAGAAAGTCAAACCGATGACGGATAACCAACCTAAACCTTTGATCCAAAGTGAGTTTTTGAATCGTTTGCCCATTTCTGCCGCGCTGTCAGTCATCATTAATAGTGGCAACATGGAGAATGGAAGGGCGAAAGCCAGAAAGACTTGTGAGTTATTCATCAGATTATTCAATGCAGTATGCTCGTCGATTGCACTCTTACCACTAGTTAATAGCACGCAAATGAGGACGGGAATAACGGAGATCAACCGGGTCACTAACCGCCGTAACCAGAGTGGCATCCGCATGTGGACGAACCCTTCCATGATGACTTGCCCAGTTAACGTACCGGTAATTGTGGAGTTTTGCCCAGAAGCCAGTAACGCGATGGCGAAGAGGGCTGAGAGCGCCCCAGATTTAGCAACACTGATTAAAATACCATTGCTTAACATTGATGTATTGGATAATGCTTCATAAAGACCGAAGAATGAAGGATCTTTAACAGCGCCACTCTTAAAGACGGCAACGCCCATAATCAATAATAGTGAATTAACCACGAAAGCGAATGAAAGTTGGATATTGGAATCCCAAGCAGCGAATTTAACGGTCCGCGCGACATCTTCCTCATCGTTGTGGTCAATCTTCCGCGTTTGTGAGATGGCTGAATGTAAGTACAAATTGTGTGGCATGACGGTGGCACCGATAATCCCTAAAGCACCAGAAAGTGGCGTCATACCGTTTACTGAACGACTTGTCGAGAAAGTGTCAGCGGTTGGGACTAGGCCCTTGATCACACCGCCCCAATCAGGGTTGGACAGTGCGACTTGATAAACGAATACGAATAAGATAACTAAAATCAAACAAACCACGATGGCTTCGATTTTCCGAAAACCGATTTTGGTCAATAATAGCAAAACTAAAACGTCAAGCACGGTAATAAACACCGCAATGACTAACGGAATGTTGAACAATAAATAGAGGGCAATCGCAGCACCGATAACTTCGGCAATGTCGGTCGCCATGATGGCTAATTCGGTTAAAATCCACAAGACGATTCCGAGTGATTTACTCGTCCGCGCCCGAATCGCTTGGGCCAGATCCATCTGACTCACGATACCAAGTTTAGCCGCCATGTATTGTAGTAGCATCGCAATCAAACTTGATATCAAGATGACAGACATTAGCATGTATTGGTAGTTTTGACCACCGGTGATGGAAGTTGACCAGTTACCGGGATCCATGTAACCTACCGCAACTAAGGCACCAGGACCTGAATACGCAAAGAGGGTTTTCCAGAAGTTCAGATTCTTGGGAACCTCGATGGTACCGTTAATTTCCTCTAGTGAGGGGCCGTTAGCATATTCAATCAATTTATGCTTCCGGTTTGGGGTGTTCGTCTTTTCGCTCAATTAAAAGACCACCTTTCTATATCTCTAAATCTTTGAGCCGTTGTCATTGTACAATAAATAAAAGTAAATGGAAATACTTTTTTAGGTATGCCTACAAAATAATTAAAACATTTTGATATAAAACATTCTAATTGATAATAATATTTTTAACTTACTAAGCAGTCAACCAAGCAGACTAAAACGCTATGACGGAAATCATTGTCGTAGCGTTTTGGTTCGCGATTCTCAAAAAATACAACACGCGCAAATCGCCGGCTTCATCGACTTGCTTAGAAACTTATCTTGCCGAACAATCACCCGTCGCGTACGATGTGCTTGGAGGTGTGAAAATGAATTTTTCAGATAATTTAAAAATTATTCGGCAACAAAAGAAGATGACTCAAACTGACATCGCGACGCAATTGCACGTTTCACGACAGACGATTTCAAGCTGGGAGAATGGTCGAAGCTATCCAGATATTGGCATGTTGGTGCAAATTAGTACGGCGTATGATTTTTCAGTCGATCAACTATTGAAGGGAGATTTAGGGATGTTAAAACACTACGAGGCTCAGTCGGCAAATAATCGGCGGCAGCAGCGCTTGGTGGCAATCAGTTATGACTTAGTCGTTGGCCTACTATTTTTAAGCTATTTGCACTATTTTTTGCATTGGAACGACGGCATCGTGACGATGGTCATTAATGGTGGATTGATTGTGATGACCACGACGTTGATTATGAATTATAATTATTTTGATGATTGGGCAACCACTAAACGCCAGGCGTGGCAATTAGTGGGGGTTATTACGATGTTGGCGGTTTTAAATATCGCGTTGGTGTGGCCACAACTAGCTAGTCAGATCCCATCAACCCAGTTCTTAAATCAACATGCTGGTGCATATTTAGCGGGGAATGTGAGCGGAAAATTAGTTGGTGACTTCTTGCATCTCTTTATTTGGACAGCGGCGGCCGTGATGGCGATTGAAATTCCGCTCAATCGGGCGAGAAAGACTTCAGATTAGGTGTTCAGGTTGTGGATGGTGTTATTAAGTGCTGCGACCACTATTTAGTAGCGATCGAGTCACGCTCAACGGTCATTTTGGCACCTATGATAATGATGAGTTATCGGCTACGGCAAGCCGTTTTTAATTCATGATTGTCGCAGATTTTGGTTATTCGTTGATGTGCAACGGCCCCATGATGATGCCAACTAGCTGCAGAATTAGCTGATGCGGACAGTTAAAGCTGGTTGGCGTTTTGTGTATGTGAATTATTGGGGTAAAACTGAATAGTTGCCATCGCCAATAGTTAACTGCTGTGCTAAGATTAAGTTGTGTTATTTTTACTCATAAAAATGAAGATACAACTTAAACAGAATTCTTTCACAATAATCATGTTTAAGTGAAGAAAGTCAGGTGTAGTAACCATGAGTAAGCCAGATTCGATTAAAGTTGATCAAAATGAGGAAACGGTTACTGAAATTTTAGAGCCAGCAGCAGAATTAGATAAAAAAATTATTTCACCCGTTAAAGAAACCCGTAATCAGGCGATTCGCTATATCTTGTGGGGATTGATCAGTGTTGCGGTCAACTTTGCAACTTTCTATACGATGTACCACCTAATCGGACTCGAATACCAGGTCGCTAATGTTATTTCCTGGGTCATTGCCGTTCAAGTCGCGTTCTGGGTGGACCGCTTGAAAGTGTTCGACCATCATTCACACCACGTTTATCGTGAAATGGGTAAGTTCTATGCGACCCGGATCGTGACGTACGTCGTTGAAGCGATTATTTTATGGTTGTTGATGTCAGTATTGGGGAGCTCGGCGGTACTAGCCAAGATTCTTGGGCAGGCCGGCGCCATCATTGGGAACTTCTTGTTCTCGAAACTGTATGTTTTTCGAAATAAGTAGCCACATCAAGACGGGAATGAAAATTCACGTCTTTTTTTGTTCAGTGGGGTGCCGCGGTTGTTAGAATGACGAGTAGGTGTGTGAAAGCGGATTAAGATTACAAGTAGATTGCGGTAATCCTAAATATTCTTAATGATTCACTAAGAGCTATGTTTAAGTGGGGTGTCATGTGGTTTAATAAACTTAAATTATTGCTTGTCACCATGTTAAAAAATTAAGAGGAGCGCACAGCATGCTAAAAAATCTAATGCGCGGAATCAAAGCGCTGTGTCTAATCGGCCTCGTGTTATTTGGGTGGCGCAACTATGATACGCTTGCCCCGCGCGCGGCAGCTTTATATCAGACGAGTCGTCAGAATCTAGCGGCTGCCTTGTCGGGTGACTTATCTAGTCATTTGTTGGGTGCTGATGATACTAGCAGTGCTACCGAAGATTCGGCGACTAACTCAAGTAAGCAATCATCAGGTCAGCAGACGGATAAGACTGCGAGTGCCAGTTCGGTCACTAGCTCGAGTTCGCAAGCAACTAGTTCAACAACGCAAGCAACACCGATTGAATCGATCGTGCAGAACGCCACCTTAAAGAAGACGTATTATTATTCCTTCGATCATAATGTTCCCAAAGCGGCCCGGCAGGTCTTTCTTGAAGCTGTCGCGACTTATAACCAGACTGGGTTGGTCCATCTGGTAGCTGGTCAAGCCAGCGGGTCACAAAATTCAGTGACTTTTTCGATGTATCATAAAAAAATGACGACTGGTGCGACCAGTGTTGAACTTGGTCATGGTGGCCCTGATATTACTAAGCAAATTAGCTGGCGAGGTATCCAATATTGGAATAACGCGACGGCTAGTCTTAACGGCTCATACGCCTCAGCTTTCAGTAAATCGGTCGCAGTTCATGAGTTAGGTCATGCGTTAGGGTTGGATCACAGTTCATCGACTGAATCCGTGATGTACCCGGTTTCACAAGGTAAGAGCACGTTGTCAAGTGCTGATATTGCGGCCCTGGAAACAATTTATCAAAAGAATGCGTAATTTATTTTCGTAATACCAAACAAAATTTAACCACTTTTCAAATTTTGACCTATAATCAAGGTGTATCAAAAATTAGAAAGGAAGTTGTTTTAGTATGGCTGCAGCAGTTGAAATGAACAGTATGTTAGACGAAAAGATGACGGACGTGTTTGATTGGAGCGACTCTAAGTTACCCGTACGGGATGCGATTTGGAATCACTTTATGGACGCTGATAGTCATGATACTGACAAGACGGCTGACGAAGTAGCGCCTTATATGAGTATGGACGAAGCTAAGCTCAAGAGCGAAGTTGAAAAACTCTTAAAGGCTTAACTAGAATAACGACCATGACGGCCTAATTTTTGAATGGGAACTGATTGCCAGTTTAGTAATCAGTTCTTTTTTTATGCTTTTAATCCGGCTGAATAAGCTGGTTGGTCAGGGGGGCCTCTCAACCGAAGCTAATCAAGACCAAAAATAATTTTTTTGAATTACTGTCGACACTATGAGCCCGTAGTGGTTTACCTTTTAATTAATATAAAAACAATTAAAAATTCACTTGACTTATAATTAAAAGTTAATTAATCTAAGAAACATCAACATTACAAAAACTTTTGAAAGCGAGGCGCGTCAATTATGAAAATTCAATCTAACCTAACCAACTTGTTGACAACCCTTGCTGTTCAAAATTTAGCCTTATTATTAACGAAGAAGGACCCGGTCACTTGACCTTGAGTATAACTCAAAATTCAAGTGAACTGAGCCCTTCTTTCCCATTGTGGTAATGAGGCTCAGTTCCGGGTAAAGGCCTCATTCACTACGGTGGATGAGGCCTTTTTGTGACTTAAGGAGGATCGGGGTCAACAACGTAGCAATAAAAAAACGAAAGTGGGAATAACTAATGAAAAAATGGGAAAAACAAACGATGAAGATTGCAGCACTTGGTGCGATGGCGTTGACACTGGCAGGGTGTGCCACTGCCAAATCAAGTTCAAGTCAAGGAAATAATCCTGGCAAGACTATTAAAATTGGGGTCAATATGGAATTGTCTGGATCTGCGGCCGGTTATGGAGAACAGCAAAAGCAAGGCATTCAGTTAGCCGTCAAGAAAATCAATAAGAGCGGTGGAATCAAGGTTGGGGGGACCAAGAAGAAAATTCAGTTGGTGATCCGGGACAATAAGACATCGAACACGACTGCTGCTTCCGTGGCTGCCCAGCTCGTGAATAACGATAAGGTCGTGGCCGTAGTTGGTCCCGCGACAACTAGCGCCGGGACTGCGGCGATCCCTAATATGACTAAGGCGGCAGTACCATCAGTCAGTCCATCAGCGACCGATCCGGATTATACGTTGCAAAAGAGTGGCAAAGTTCAAAAGTACATATTCCGAGCTTGCTATCAGAATAATTTTCAAGGAGCCACGGCAGCAACCTTTGTGACTAAGAACTTGAAGGCGAAACGCGTCGCCATTTTGACTGATAACTCCAGTGATTACGGCACGGGCCTAACAAAGGCGTTTAAGAAGCAGTATCGGGGCACGGTCGTTAGCAGCCAAACGTTCCAAGAGGGCGATAAGGACTTTAATGCCATCCTAACTGCGTTGAAACATAAAAAGATCGATGCCATATATGCGCCTGGTTACTATTCAGAAATCGGTCTAATCGTTAAGCAAGCGCGGCAAGCGGGAATCAAGGCTCCAATCGTTGGTAGTGACGGGATGGCGGATGCTAAATTAGCCCAAATTGCTGGCAAGTCTAATGCTACCAATGTTTATTACACGACGCCATTTTCTACTAAGGCTTCGGCAACGAACAAAGTTGCTTCGAAATTTATGAGTGCTTACAAGGCAAAGTATGGTAGTACCGCACCAACTTTTTCAGCACTCGCTTATGATTCGGTTTATATGATCAAAGCAGCCATCGAAAAGGAAGGCTCGGCTAATTCTGTTAAAATCGCCGATGGTTTAGCCAAACTTAAGAACTTCAAGGGTGTCACTGGGACGACGACTATCGATAAGCAACATAATCCTGAAAAGACGATTTCAATTGAACAATTGACGAATGGCGTGGTCAGCAAGGTTTATAACGTCAAATAGTCAGACTAGTGAAAGCGTGGGGGAACACATATGCAGACATTTGGACAACAATTGATCAACGGACTATCGCTAGGAAGTATCTACGCGTTATTGGCGCTAGGCTACACGATGGTTTATGGCATTATCAAATTAATTAATTTTGCACATGGCGATATTTATATGTTGGGGGCCTTTTGGGGCTATTACAGTTTGAAGTCACTACACTTTAACTTTGTTGCGGCGCTCCTGTCCGCAATGGTGATCTGTGCAGTTAGTGGTGTGATTATTGAATATTTCGCGTACCGCCCATTACGCCATTCACCGCGAATTACCGCGCTAATCACGGCAATCGGTGTTTCATTCTTGCTTGAGAATGGAATGTCATACTTTGTTGGTGCGAGTGCCCGTTCATTTCCCCAAGCAATCAAAGTGGTGACTTATCACTGGGGCGGATTGCGGGTATCGAATGTGCAGCTACTGATCTTAGGAACGGCGTGCCTATTAATGATTCTATTGGAATTAATTATCAAACGTACCAAAATGGGTAAAGCAATGCGGGCCGTTTCTGTTGATCCCGAAGCTGCACAGTTGGTGGGCATCAATCTTAACCATACGATTTCGTTCACGTTCGCATTAGGGTCTGCAATGGCCGGCGCTGCCGGAGTCTTGATTGGCCTATACTATAATTCGATTGATCCGTTGATGGGCATGACGCCCGGTATCAAGGCCTTTGTCGCAGCCGTGATTGGTGGGATTGGTTCTGTGCCTGGGGCTTCATTGGGGGGCTTTATTATCGGCATCCTGGAGACTGGTGTTCAGGCGATTGGCCTATCCGCATACAAGGACGCGGTGGTTTACTTTGTCTTAATTGTTATTTTGCTCGTGTTGCCGGCTGGAATATTCGGTAAACGAACCAAGGAAAAAGTCTGAGGGAGGCGCCAAATTAATGAAAGCAAATTTGAAAACTAACATGGCGTGGCTCGGTGTGATGGTTATCGGCTTTGTTGTGATTGACGGTTTAGAGCTGATGGGCGTCATTAACTCGTTTATTGAAAATATGCTGGTGACGATTGGTATCAACGTTATATTGGCGGTGGGACTCAATCTGATTATTGGGTTTGCAGGCCAGTTCTCGCTTGGTCACGCCGGCTTTATGGCAATTGGCGCCTACGCGACTGGTATTATGACCCAAACAATGGCGACGCCCGCGGGATTTTATCTGTCGATGATCGTCGGCATGGTGATTGCCATGGTAGCGGCGGTCATTGTTGGCATCCCAACATTACGATTGCGCGGTGATTACTTAGCCATTGCGACGATGGGGGCGGCCGAAATCATTCGGATTCTAATCAATAATCTGAAAATTACGAACGGTGCAGCGGGGTTATTCAATATCCCGGCACTTGCTTCGTGGGCAACGGTGTATGTCTTAATGTGTCTGACAACGATTATCACGGTCAACTTTATTCACAGTCGCGGTGGTCGGGCCGTGATGGCTGTGCGGGATGATGAACTGGCGGCTGGTGCCATGGGAATCAATACGACGCGCTGGAAGTTGGCCGCTTTCGTCTTTGGCGCGGCGACTGCGGCGATTGGTGGGTCGTTGCACGCGGCCTACATTCAGACGATTGCGCCGGGTGATTTTAATATCATGGCTTCCATTGCGATTCTGATTATTGTCGTACTCGGTGGGGTCGGCAGTATTACCGGGACTTTCGTAGCCGCAATCGTATTAGGAGCGCTCGACACGATCTTACAAAACTTCGGTACGATCCGAATGATTATTTATTCATTGGCACTGATTTTGATTATGATTTTTAAGCCAGCCGGACTGTTAGGAACGTGGGAGTTCTCATTCACGCGTCTATTCAGACGGCGATCAACTAAGGAGGCGGTTAACCATGAGTAGCCGGTTATTAGACGCACAAGGGTTGGTCAAAAACTTTGGCGGCCTGACCGCCGTTGCTGACGTTTCACTCCATTTTGATCAAGACGAGCTGATTGGTTTGATTGGCCCGAATGGTGCTGGTAAAACCACGTTATTCAACTTGTTGACTGGTGAAACGCCGGTTAGTTCGGGTAGCATTAGTTTCTACACAGATCAGGGCGTGGTGTCGTTAAATGGCAAGCAGCCCGCTACGATTGCTCGGGTTGGTATTTCACGGACATTTCAGAATATCCGGTTGTTCAAGGAGATGAGTGTACTCGATAACGTGCGCATTGCAATGACCAATCATTATCATGAACGGTTTTTGACTAGCATCCTGCGCTTACCTAAGTATTACCAGACTGAGCGGGCAATGACCCAGGCGGCGCAAGCCTTATTAGCGATGTTTGATTTGACCGCCGTCGCTGATCAGCCCGCAAAGAGTTTACCATATGGTATTCAGCGGCGATTAGAGATTGTGCGGGCCCTGGCGACGAAGCTCAAGTTACTCTTCCTTGATGAACCCGCAGCGGGTATGAATCCCGAAGAAACGGCGGATTTGACGCGCTTGATTCGCCGAATTCAACAAGAATTTCATATTACCGTTGTGCTAATTGAACACGACATGTCACTAGTTATGAACGTAGTCGAGCGGCTCTACGTGTTGGAGCACGGGGCGTTACTGGCAACTGGGACGCCAAAAGCCATTCAACATGATCCGGCCGTTATCAAGGCCTATCTAGGAGGGGTGTAAATGCTTAAAGTACGTGATTTAGTCGTTAATTACGGCGCGATTCAGGCAGTCAAAGGTGTTAGTTTTGACGTGCAACAGGGTGAAATCGTTACGTTGATTGGTGCTAACGGCGCCGGGAAATCTACGTTGTTGCACACGATATCTGGCTTGATGCGTCCGGTCAGTGGTTCTATTCACTATTTGGATCAACCCATCCAAAAGACGGCCGCTCCTAAAATTGTGCGGGCGGGTATCTCGCAAGTTCCTGAAGGACGCCATATTTTTCCCGGCCTGTCTGTTCAAGAAAATCTACAAATGGGTGCTTTTTTACGGCAGGATCGGGGTCAATTGGCTCAGACTTATCAGCAAGTTTACGACTACTTTCCAATTTTGAAGAAACGTCGGCATCAAGATGCCGCGACGCTCTCAGGTGGTGAACAACAAATGTTGGCGATGGGCCGCGCACTGATGGCGCAGCCCAAGCTGATGTTGCTTGACGAACCTTCAATGGGATTAGCGCCCATCTTTATTAATGAGATCTTTGAGATCATCAAGGCAATCAATCAGGCTGGAACGACGGTTTTACTAATTGAACAAAATGCCAATCAAGCCCTGAAAATCGCTGACCGCGGCTATGTCTTAGCTAGTGGACAAGTCAAGCTTAGTGGTCGGGGTTCCGAATTATTAGCTAATTCAGAAGTTCAGAAAGCTTATCTAGGGGGTTAAGTATGAGTGTTGCAGATTATATGACACCACGCCTGGTCGTTGTTAGTCCTAAAACGACGATCAGTGTGGCGGTCGAATTAATGAAGAAAAATGCGATTCATCGGTTACCCGTCATGGCAGGTAATCGAATGGTCGGCTTGATCACGCATGGTATCATTCAGCGTGCGATGCCATCACAGGCCACGAGTTTGTCGGTGTATGAATTAAATTACTTACTTACTTACTAAGACGACGGTGGATCAAATCATGGAAACGGCGGTTCAAACTGTCGCAGCAACCGCTCAGTTAGAAACAGCGATTGCAACGATGCGGAAAAATAAGATCGGCGTACTACCAGTCATGACGGGCGACCAAGTTGTGGGCATCATTACTAATAATGATATCTTGGATGCGTTCTTAAATATTGCTGGTTACGGCCAGCCGGGAATCGTAACTCGGGTGGTGGTCCATCATGACCATGTCGGCGTAATTTTTGCCATCGGAAAGGTCTTAACAGAACACGATTTAAGTATTCAGACGTTAATGGTCGTAAATCACCAGGCTGAAAAAGTGATTGAGCTCCACGTGAATAGTGAACAGGCCGCCGATGTTAACCAAGTCTTGACAGCAGCAGGTTTTGAAGTACAACCGGTCAGTGATTAGCTCTGGCGGCTATTGTCTATTATTGGAGATTAGGTGGCTAAAGACATCGCGTTGTACAAAGTTATAGGGCGTGGTGAAAGTGTGTGGTCACAAAAAAGATTCAGGATGATTCAATCCTGAGTCTTTTTTTTCGACGTATTGTTACTTAAGGCTGCGGTCGACTGAATGTTTTATAGACAGGACATTCGCTAGCTAATGGGAAATTACGGCAACTAACTAGTACTTGTGAGGAGTAGCGATAACTGATTAGATTCGTTATTACCATGCGGTTTTGAGCGGTACACACAAATTTAAGACCGGATAATAAAATTGATAGCAAACCGAGACTGATCAAGAAGAACGAGACTGACCTGAACGTCACAATAAAAAAAATTATTATTAATTGGATTAAATCCCTATCTGTTGTTTTATTAATGTTGTACAAGTATTAGAAAAACAGCGGATAGAACGTTTTTTAATGTAAAAATGATGAAACAAAAAATTAATACTGCATACAAAATACGGCCGGAACAGTTGACCTGGTTGATTTTCACGGGTTAACAAAGAAGCAACTCAAAGATTAAGGGGTTGTAATTGTTGGGAAGTGTGGTAAATTATTAGTGCAGTTAATGAATTAGGCAAACTAAAGGGATGCACGATATGAAAAAAGTAGTAGGCAGTTTACTCATGACCAGTACCATTTTATTGGGGGCCTTAACGCCAATCGTTGGTCACGCGGCCGATGGTGAAAATCGGAGTGGGACGACGAATGCAACGGCAACGTTTACGGCAAATACCACTAATCCAGTTGATCCGGTCGATCCGACTGACCCAACGAAACCACTTGACCCTAAGCCTGGTGATGGCGATAACGGTGCCAATTCCGGTGCTGGTTTGTCACTGATCTATGCGCCCGGTAAACTTGATTTCGGTTCGCATGAAATTGACGTGATCAATAACCAAAGCTATAAAGCATTGACTGGTAGCGATGGTAGCACGGTCACCATGGGGTCAACGGGTAAAGTTGGTTTACAAGTCTCTGATCAACGCGGGACGAATGCGGGTTGGACATTGAGTGTTGCCGCTGCGGATGGCACGGATGGTAACTTAAGTACGCTTAAGGGGGCCACGGTCTCCTTACCTGCAGGGACGGTCATTTCTTCCGGATCGGAAGCTAGCAACGGCAGTACCGGTGGTAATGGTGCGGTCGGACAAGCTGTTGAACTTGACTTAGGTAGTCAAGCTTCAACTAGTGCCGGGGCGTCCTTTACGGGGACAACTTCTGGGAATGTCATGACAGCAGCGGATAGGAGTGGGGCGGGGATTACGTCTGACTTGCTTGATCCGGCTGCAGTCAAGTTGAACGTCGTGGCTAACACGGCGGCCGCTACGACTTACAAGGGCGTCCTAAATTGGACATTAACATCATCAGCAGATAATTAAATTAATGAACTTGGAGATGACCACGTAATAGTGGGCGTCTCTTTTACATAATAATCGACGGGGGGACGCAATAATGAAGAAAATGATGCGGTGGTTAGGGGCCATCTTAGTGATGATCAGCGGCTTGTCCGCGGTGGTTCCAGCACAGGCAGCCAATACGGACACCAGTAATAATATTGGTTTTAGTGTCGCGGCCCAAACGCCGAAAAACCAAATTGATAAACAGGCAACGTTTTTTGACCTCAAAATGACGGCAGGGCAGACCCAAACGTTGCAGACGCGAATCTATAATACGACTAACCGGGATATCCGCGTTGCAATGGGGATTCATACGGCATATACCAACAGTGGCGGCGCAATTGAATACGTGACCCCGGCGAAAAAGTATGATGCCTCACTGCAGTATCGGGTCGACCAATTGACTAAAATCAAGGGGCCAACGACGGTGACAGTTCCAGCCAACGGTTCTAAGCTGGTCAGTGCCCAAACGACCATGCCGACTAAGGATTTTAACGGTGCCCTGTTAGGTGGTTGGTATTTTAAACGCGTCGATCAAAAGGTCACTGGTGAAGTGAAGGGTGCTACGAATATTAGCAGTGAATATTCTTATGTGGTGGGCATCAAGTACAGCTTAGGGACTGCGCCCACGCCCGTCTTGAAACTAAGCGATGTCGCTGCTGGAATGGTTAATTATCACCGGAGTATCGTGGTGACGTTACGCAATACTGCAGCAGTGATGATACCACGGGTTACCATGAAGACGACGGTCACAGCCAAAGATAGTGGCAAAACCGTCGTAAAGGCGACCAAACAAGGCGTGATGTTGGCGCCTAATACGACGTTTAATTACCCATTGTTACTCAACAAACAGAAGCTTCAAGCGGGGACGTATCATTTACACTTGGTTGCGCACAACAGCGCTCATAAGTGGACTTTTGACCGCGACTTCAAGATTAGTGCCGCCACGGCTAAGACGTATAACCAGGATACGGTTGATGATAACGGCATCAGTATCTGGTGGTTGATTGGTCTGGGCGCACTGGGCATGTTGATTGTAGTCTTACTGATTTTGTGGTTAGTGCTTTTCTTGAAGAAGCGGCGGCAATCCCAAGATTAACAGCAATCGGCTCGGTGTTTAGTTTGGGACTGCTAAGCGTCATGAACAATTAGTAGCTGGGTAAAAAAGGGGGACTGACAAATGATACGATGGCTGTTGATACGGGGCTTACTGGGCTTATTAATCGGCCTAGGACCATCCATCGGGGGAGCTGCTCAGACGGTGGGCACTTCGTCGACACAAATACAGTTCTATACGTCACGTTCAGCGGACAAACAAACGCCTACGACGGTGCAACAAATTCCGCAGGGCGACGTTGTGTACGCAACGAAGGCTGTCAAAGCCACGCCCAATCGCTTTGTCGGTCAGTGGCAACAGGTACTAGCAACGGGCCGTTTGCCCCAAACCGGGGTCCAAGCGAATCACTATTATCAGTGGCTCGGGTTCCTGACCTTAATGGCACTCTTATTAGGGTGGCAGGTGCTTAAGTTAATGCGTGAAAGGGGGGCGAACACGTGAAACGACTGCGGCATATTAAGCTAGGCATGCTGTTACTGAGCTGCTTAGCGTTTATCAGCATGCTAGCGATTACGAGTCAGGCAGCGGCGCCCGTGACGTCTGCGACAACGACAATCGCTAATTCGAGTAATAAGTACTACACTTACTTTAATAGCGGTGATGTCGTTGGGTTCAATATCTCGGGTGGAATTGGGATATATCCAAGCTTAACCAAAGTGACGGCCAACTATGCGGATCAGGGACGTATATCGACTAAGACTACCACAATAACGTTGACCTTTAGTGGTTCGTTGTTTGCGAATAGTTCGGAGATTAAAACGCTATATTACGATGTCTTTTATAAGCAAGCAACCGAAGAATTTGGAACTTCACTAGTGACCAAGACTCCGACAAATATGGCGACTGGTTCTAGTACGGTATCGATGAATACTAGCAAGACTTTGACAGTCGATATGAGTAAGTTAAAGGATAATTTGCCAGTATATATTGGGTTTCGATTAACTACAGTAAAGGGTGAGACATCCACGTACCGCTTGGCAGTGTTTAATCGGATTAGCCTTAATACGACGCTGAATACGCCAACAACGACGGATACCACTCTGACAGGAACTGGGATTGCCGGTAATACCGTCAGCACGACAATTAATGGTAAGTCGTACACGGCGACAATCGGTAGTGATGGCAAATATGAAATTAAGTTAAATGATGGCCTCAGTGGGGTCACTTCAGTCACAGTAACGCAGACGGGAGAAGCCGATTATGGCGAATCCGAATCGGTGACTAAGGACGTGACGATACCACCGCTGACAATCAAAAGTAGCAGTACAGCGGTGAATTTGTCCGTGAGTGATCTAGCGGCGTTGACGTCTGATAGCGATGCTGTTAATTGGTTAGTTAAGCAGGCTGGCGTGGTTGCGACGAATCCTAGTAACGCTAATGACACGATGACTTATCATGCAAGTGAGAGCGGTCTGGTCGCGTTATTCAAGGGGCTCGCTGATAATCAGAGTACCACGGTCCACATCTATGCGACGAGCGCCAGCGACTTAACATCTGATAAAATTGCGCTACAAGTAACTAAGTTAGCAGGGACGCTGTCGTTTGGTCAATTAACGACCAATATGAGCTTCGGCGATTTAAAGGTGCCGTTGACACCACAAGTCTATCAACCGACTAATCCACTAGCCATCAGTGTGACTGATACCCGGGCGACCGGGGCTAAGTGGTATTTGTACGTTAGTGCCACGCCGCTGACATCGACAACGGTCAGTGGACGGACGTTGAAGGGCGATTTGGTTTACCGTGATGGTAGTGCACAGACCGTCTTAACGAATCAAGCGACGTTGGTCCAACAGGGACAAAAAGTCGCGGGGACGACCGATACGATAGTCACTGACGATTGGTCGACAACGAAGGGAATCGGATTATCAGCGCAACCAGGTATTTACGCTGATACTTATCAAGGTACCTTGAGTTGGACTCTGAGTGATACGCCAGATAAATAAGTTAGCGTGTATCAGTTGGGTGACGGGGACTTTGACCAATTGCACTTAAATTTTTTACTGGTTCGCAGTTGACAAGTTAGGTGTCGTCATGGTTTACTATTAGCTATAAATTGAAACGGAGGATGACTAATATGTCATTAGCAACTAACCTTCAATTAAATAATCAATTTGCCTTTAGCTTTTTCTTTGGATAGCGTTTGTATTCGTTTGATGGATACAAGCGCACGCAACGCGTTTGTATCTATCGAGAGCTAAAGTTATTCAACATGACTTAAACGCCAGGTAGATGCAGGGACAATCTATCTGGAAAAATATCGGGCCCGATAAAACACCAGTTAGATTCTTCCCAGAATCTAACTGGTGTTTTTTGTTTTCAGTCCGGTTCATCAAGACGTTGATGAACGTTGGGCGAACCAGACAATTTTTAAGGAGCGTTTCAAGATGAAAAAAACAACTTTAGGGGTATTAATTTTAGGTGCTGGGTTACTATTAGCTGGTTGTGGCAAACAAGCAACGAGTGGTCAGCAAAGCGTGTCGGTGGGCATCTTACAGGTGGTTCAACATGGTTCACTAGACCAAGCGCGCAAGGGCTTCAAAGCCGGATTACAAAAAGAATTAAAAGCGCATAACAGTAAAATAACGGTCAAGTATCACTATCTAAATGCACAGGGTGATCAGAGTAATTTGAATACAATGAGCCAACAAATCGTCCAACAGAAAAATGATTTGTTAGTTGGCATCGCAACGCCAGCTGCTCAGGCATTAGCCAAGAAAACGACGACGGTGCCGACCTTGGTTACGGCCGTAACCGATTTGAAAGCGGCGGGGTTGGTGAAAAGTGATACGAAGCCCCAAACTAATGTGAGCGGCACGAGCGATTTAATGCCCGTCGGCAAACAATTACAGTTATTGAAGAATATGAGTACAGGTTATAAACCGTTGGGGATTATGTATAACTCGTCAGAAGAAAATTCAGTGCTACAAGTCAAGTTGGCGAAGGCTTACGCGAAAAAGCACGGTATCAACTTAAAGGTCGTTAGCGCAACGAGTACTAATGACGTTGCCAGTGTTTTGGCCGGTTTGACGGGTAAAATATCTGGCCTTTACTTACCAACCGATAATTTGATGGCGAGTGCGATGAAGACGATTGGTCAGAAGACCAAGGCTGCAAAGCTACCAGTGGTAACGGGTTCGATTGAAATGGCTGAAGATGGCGGGACTGCGACGTATGGTCTTAACTATTACGAATTAGGTGAACAGACTGGAAAAATGGCTTACCAAGTCTTAATCAAGAAGCAAAAGCCGCAAACAATGGCGGTTCAAACAGCTGACAAGTTACACCTCTACGTCAATAAAGCGAATGCTAAGGCAATCGGCTTACAACCAAGTACAATCAAGCAACCATAAGAGGGGAGCGAGGTAATATGTTAATCACGAGTATTGGACAAGGTTTATTATGGGCGCCACTGGTTATCGGGGTGTTCCTCACTTTCAGAATTTTAAACATCCCTGATTTGACCACCGAGGGTAGTTTTCCATTAGGGGCTGCCGTGACGATTAGTAGCATGTTGGCCGGACAGTCAGCTATCGTGGCGAGTTTATTAGGATTTGTCGCCGGATGTTTGGCCGGTTGGGTCACGGGGGTATTAGATACTAAGCTTAAAATGCCGTCATTATTGGCCGGAATTCTGACGATGACGGGACTATATTCCATCAACATGCACATTATGGGCAAAGCGAATATTCCCTTGCTTGACCAGAAAACGTTGATGGGATGGTTACCAGCGAGCTGGTCTTTGAATTTACAAACCATCGTGATTGGGTCTGTGGTTACGCTGGTCGTCCTGGCCGGGTTGATTTGGTTATTCCAGACGCGTTTGGGACTATCTTTGATGGCAACGGGTAATAATCCTGCGATGAGTGCTGCGAATGGAATCTATACCGATCGGATGGTCATTATTGGCTATATGTTATCTAACGGTTTGATTGCTTTATCGGGTGGTCTGATTGCACAGAGTAACGGTTACGCGGATATTGGGATGGGAATTGGGACGATTGTCATCGGGCTGGCTTCAGTCCTGGTTGGTGAAATCTTCTTACATGGTCGTCAAATCTGGGTCCGTTTGACTGGAATGGTCGTGGGCGCCATTATCTATCGTTATTTGTTGACTTTGGCAATGGGCTTAGGTTTCCCCGTCAATGACTTAAAGATTTTATCAGCGGCGATTCTTGTCATCGTCATCTGCTTGCCACTATTACAAAATAAATACCGGACAAAACGGCAGTTACGCCGGTACCTTAAAGAGATTGGAGTCGATCAACATGCCACAACCAACTATTCTGAACGTCCAACACTTGCAAAAAGTCTTCTTTCCCGGAACCAGAAACGAGCGGCACGTCTTAAAGGACGTGAATCTAACGATTGAACCTGGCGAATTTGTGGCGGTTATTGGGAACAACGGCGCCGGCAAGTCGACCTTGCTCAATACGATTGCAGGAACGTTAAATACGGATGCTGGAGAGATTACACTAGCCAATCATCGTGTGACCAATCGTCCCGTTGCGTATCGGTCACGGTGGGTGGCCCGGGTGTTCCAAGATCCTAAGTTGGGTACCGCTGGCGAACTAAGTGTGGCCCAGAATCTCACGTTAGCCCAACGTCATACGGGGAGCTTGAGTCTGCGCCGTTATCGCCAACGTGGACAGGAAGAACGATACTTAAGGTTGCTGGCTAGTCTTAATATGGGGTTAGAAGCGCGACTGAATACGCAAGTGAAGTATTTATCCGGGGGGCAACGGCAAGCCTTATCCTTACTGATGGCCACCTTGAGCCAACCAGAGCTGTTGTTGCTGGATGAGCATACGGCGGCGCTTGACCCGAAGACGAGTGCGGAAGTGATGGCGCTGACCCAACAAATCGTGACGGCCAATCATCTGACAACGATGATGATTACGCACAAAATGAGCGATGCGTTGACATACGGCGACCGGCTAGTGATGGTACAGGATGGTCAGATCAAGTTGGACGTGCGTGGTGCCGAAAAGCAAGCATTGCGGACGGATGACTTGGTGACGATGTTCGCAGCTGAGGTGTGAGGCTGTCGTTGCAAAAAACGACTTGCAACGGCCGATGATCAGTTAGCAGGTCATTATCTTACTTAACGAATTTCGCAATCAAATAAATGATCAGTCCTAAACTGATGAGACCACCGATGATAGATATAATGAAAATTAAATCGCCAAAATACATTGGTTTTCCTTTCTAGCTTAGCGCATGCTGAGCAATACCAAAATATAATTATTGTAGGTTCGGTTAGTCACCGCTTCGTGCAAATCATGATTAAGGCGTGCTGTTAGTTTAGATTGCAGTTCATCAACACGTGTTCGTCCGACTTCCGAGGCTAGGTGACAATCGTTTTAGCATACCATATTAGTTTCGTGGCGATAATATTCATATGACGTATAATTCTGGAAAAATAAGTTAATTGAATAATCCATAATTGCCGGTAAACGTTGCTAAATGGCGAATGAGTTACGTTAAGGGAAATTTAAAGAATTGTCCGGCGACTAGATTATCGAAAATAGCCCTCTGCGTATCAAATACGTAGGGGGCTATTCATATAATTGGCGCATGTAACAAGTTATTTCGTCGTGACCAACATAATCTCATCACTGACTTTGACTTGGTTGGTCAACATCTTGAATTTCATCAAATTGACAGCATCCATGTTAGTGATGATAACCATCATGGTTGTGGCCTTACCAGCAGCCTTAATCGCTGCCAGGTCAGCTTTGGCAACTACTTCGCCATGGTGAACGGGTTGACCGGTTTGGACTAGTACTTCAAAGGGAGCACCGTTCAACTCAACGGTATCAATATCCATATGCAGCAGAATTTCTAACCCTGAATCGGTTTTAAAACCGATTGCATGCTTGGTAGGAAAGACGGTGCTGACCGTCCCGTCGACCGGCGTCGTAATCGTCCCGTCTGCGGGATCAATTGCGAAGCCATCGCCCAACATCTTCTTAGCAAATGTGTTGTCGGCGACGTTTTCAATATCTACGTACTGACCGTTAGCGACGCTGTAAAAGTCGGTGGTCACACCACTAGTGATATTAGTCGCAGTTGGTGCTGTCGCAACAGCTTCATCGCTAGTCGTGGTCTTAGTAATGGGTGCGTTCGTGAGCTTTAAGTGGCTCAACACGTCGGCGACGAATTGGACTTCGGTCCCAATAATGATTTGTAGATTATGGTCGTCTAATTTGTTAATACCAGCAGCACCACTGTGTTTGATAGCGGCTTCATTAATGGTTGACGTATCGGCTAATTGCAATCGGAGACGGGTCGTGCAGTTATCGACAACCGTTAAATTATCGGCACCACCGAGCGCAGCGTAAATTTGCTTGGCTTGACGTGTGTATTTGTCATCATCCGCATCAGTGGCGATGGCTAAATCATCGGCATCATCGGCTGTCACTGGTTCGCGGCCCGGTGTCATCAAATGGAACTTCTTGATTGCGAAGTCAAAGCCAAAGTAGTAAATGACGGCTAGAACCAATCCTTGTAAGATTAACATTAAAGGTTGATTAGCAATCGGGTTTTTAAGGCTTAAAATGTAGTCAACTAACCCGGCGGAGAAGGCAAAACCGGCTGTCCAGTGCATGAAGGCAGCAAAGGCTAGCGATAAACCAGTGAAGATTGCGTGTAAAACATAGAGTGGCCAAGCTACGAACATAAATGAGAACTCTAATGGTTCGGTCACACCGGTAAAGAAGGACGCAAACGCACCGGCCATCATCAGGGATGCTGTTTCAACTTTACGTTCTGGTAACGCATTGCGGTAAATCGCGTAGGCCCCAGCTGGTAAACCAAACATCATGACTGGGAAGAAACCAGCTTGGTACATCCCAGTCACACCCTTGATCCCCTTGTGTGCTAAGAATTTACCAATATCATTGATGCCAGCAACGTCAAACCAGAAAACGGAGTTGAGTGCTTGGTGCAACCCAGTTGGAATCAATAGGCGGTTGAAGAAGCCATAGAGACCGGCCCCAACGGCACCGAGACCCACGATGAATTTGCCAAAGGTAACTAATGCATCATAGACGGGCGGCCAAACAATGAGAAGCGCAACGCTGACTAATAACATGGTCAGCGCGGCTAAGATTGGGACTAGACGTTTACCACTGAAAAATGAAAGAGCCATCGGTAGTTTGGTCTCGTGGAAGCGATTGTAAAGAGCTGCGGCAATCAGACCAGAGATGATCCCAATGAAGACGTTGCCAATTTGACCAAACGCTGGATTAACAGTGGCTACCTTGATATTCAAGAGTGTGGCGACCGATTCTGGTTTTAAAACGTTAGTTGGTAATTCAAAGGCAACTAAACCAGCAAGAGCGGCTGCGCCATCTTTATCTTTTGACATACCGAGTGCCAAACCAACTGCAAATAGTAGTGGTAATTGGCTCAGAACAGCGTTACCACCGGCTTGTAAGAAGTGTGCGACGATGTCGTTACTAGCAGATGCCCACCAGTTACCAATTCCCACAAGTAAAGCTGCTGCGGGTAGAACGGCAACGGGTAATTGCAGTGAACGGCCCATACGTTGCAAATAATTCTTCATGTACAAAATCCCCCTAAAAAGATAGTTTTGAATAAGTGCAACCATTGTTGTACAGTGGTGAAAGCGCTATTACAACCGCTTTTTATTGGTATAGTCCATTGGTTTAATAAGATTAACAGTACAATTGGGAGTGGTCTAATATAAATACAAATACGGAACTACAAGTCCGACAAGCATAAGTAATACTGGTATAAACGATGACCCCAGGTAATGAGCATAAAAAATAAATATTGGTCGGAATAATAGGTGCTAATGATAGCGATTTCAAAATAATTGTGAAAACAAATACAAAATCAGTTATAATAAGATTGATTAATGAATTTGTTACTTTTAAAAAAGGAGTTGTTTAGGATGCCAACAACCATGACGACTAATATTAAAAATAATGATTTTAAAGACGTGGTGTTTAACCGCCAATCAGTACGGCAGTTTGATCCGACTGTCAAAATTGACCGTGAAGAATTGCAAACGATTATTGATGAGACAATCAGTGCACCATCAGCATGCAACTTGCAACCCTGGCACTTTGTGGTTGCCGATAGTGCGGACGGTAAGGCGAAAGCAAAGTCGGTTTTAATGCCGTTTAATTATCCACAAATTGATTCTTGCTCAGCCATGATTTTTGTCCTAGGCGATACGCAATCGCATTTGGTCTATCGGGACGTGTGGAATAAAGCTTGTGAAGAAGGACGCATTACCCCGGAAAAGCGGGATCAAATCTTCAAGACGTTCTTACCAATGTATGAAAATGCGAGTCCAGAATTTCTACAAGCCGATGCGATGATTGATAGTAGTATGGCCGCAATGCAATTACTATTGATTGCCCGCGCACATGGCTATGATGCTAATCCAATTGCGGGTTATGCGGCAGATAAAGTCGCGACGACCTTTGGCTTGGATGCCAAGCGCTATGTACCAGTGATGGCTATAGCACTTGGCAAGGCGGCTAGCGAACCGATC
Source organism: Lactiplantibacillus sp. YT640 (assembly GCF_049745435.1). NCBI lineage: Bacteria > Bacillati > Bacillota > Bacilli > Lactobacillales > Lactobacillaceae > Lactiplantibacillus > Lactiplantibacillus sp. YT640. The sequence goes on along the minus strand of NZ_JBMNVY010000005.1, from coordinate 141,723 downwards.
ACGACAACGCGTTACGCTGGTACGCAGGTTACCGAATTCATTTAATTGAGCTAACCTTTTTAACTCGCGAAAATATCGCGAGTTTTTTTGTCATCGGGCTTGTTCTCGAACGCGTTTGAGCAGGTATACTAAGGGTAAGATTAATAAAATAATTGACGGGAGTACATTGGCATGATTAATTATTTGTTTTCAGATTTAGATGGGACGCTATTGAATTCTCAAGGAATTGTGAGTCCACAAACTGTTCAAGCAGTGCGAGAAAGTGGCTTACCAATGACGCTTGTATCAGCTCGCGCACCTATTGAAATGCGTGATACAATTCAGGCACTAGGGTTAACAGGTCCCCAGATTGGCTTTAATGGTGGTTTGATTTTTGAATATTGTCAGAATCAAGTTAAGGCGTTACAAGCAGCCCCGTTAGATCAGAAATTAGCATTACAAGTGCTCGAGTTTGTTAAGACGGAGTCGCCGACAGTTAGCCTGAGCTGTTACACGCAAACGGATTGGGTGACGGAAAAAGTTGATGCTGGGACTCGTACAGAACAGCAGCTGACGGGACAAATAGTAACACCGATTACGAGTTATACAGATCACTTTCGGCAATATCCTGCAGCTATTTTTAAAATTATGATTATGACCTTAGACAAACATGTTATGGCAACACTCGCAATGGCCCTTAAACAATTGGTCGGTAGTTACGCTAGTGTTAAATTATCTGGACAGACGTATTTAGAAGTAACTAGTGCTCAGGCACAAAAGTCTCGTGGAATTGCATTTATTAAAGAACGATATCATTTAACAACTAATGAGATAGCTGCCTTTGGTGATGGTGAAAACGATTTGCCAATGCTGAGGGCGGTTGGTTTACCAATTGTAATGGGCAATGCTGATTCAACTATTCAGCAATATGGGCATCGTGTGACCAAACGTAATGATGAAGATGGCGTGGCTTACGCCTTGTCACATTTAATCGGGAGGTAATATTGATGACGAACATTCATGATATTGCCCGTTTGTCTGGTTATTCAGTTTCCACCGTTTCGCGCGTACTGAATCATCAAAATTATGTTTCTGCCAAAACTCGTGGAGATATTGAAGCGGTAATCAACAAATTAGATTATGTTCCAAACGCCGTAGCTCGTAACCTGAGTCGGGGGGCAACGTTAACTATTGGAGTTGTGCTGCCGCATGTTGATCATCCATACTTTACTCAACTGTTACATGGAATTATGCGAGCTGCTTTTGCTGCGAATTATCACATTGTATTACTACCATCCAAATGGGACTCGCAATTAGAGTTGAAATACTTGGAGGCACTCCGTCAGCATGCTTATGATGCACTGATTTTTACATCCCACGGGTTGCCATTAAAAAAACTTGCAGTTTATCAGCGTTACGGACGAATCGTATTGTGTGAAAATCCCCATGACTATTCTTTACCAGCTGCCTATGCCCAGCGTACAGCGACGTATGTTGAGGCGTTTACGTATTTAAAACAGCGACATCATCAGCGAATCGCGATATTAACAAGTCGACCGCTGGAGGTTAGTGCCACGACACAGGCGATGGTTGGGGCCTATGAACAAGTTTATCAGCGGACATTGTCACCGAAGTTATTGTATACCGGAATCATTACGGCGGAAGATGGCGAGCATGCTGGAACCTATTTTGCCCAACTTACTGAACCAGTGACCGCGGTACTGACTAATGGTGATGACATTGCAGTGGGGATGCGTCGAGCTTATTTGGCTGCGCAACGGCCTGTTCCACTTTTGATTGGGCAGGAGCATCAGTTGTCTGGTGAAGTGTTGGGCATTCCAACCATTGATCATCCGCAAAGTATTGCTTTGCCGGCCGAACTCATCATTAATAATTAATTACACTAAATTGAATAGTAATAAGTCCGCTCTTTCTGAGAACTGCTGGTCAGAAAGAGCGGACTTTTAAGTTATCGTGCAAATCGTAGTCTTGATAATTGAGGTAAAAGCAATATCGTTAATGATAGTTGCGGTGAAGTCGCAATTGGACAGGTAAAAAAATGTTTATATAATTAGTTAGCTTTTGTTGCATTTATCTAACTATCGTGCTAACATAAGCATCATTCAAATCAAGGAGGACAAAAATTCATGACAGTTAATAATCGTGATTTATTTAGTAGTTTTGGGAAGTTATTTCAAAATCGGGCCTTCGTCATGGCGGTTGCCCAACAATTTCATTTTGGAGACCATGGTTCTGAGCGTGGTCAAATGGGAATTTTACGGGTATTGGCGGATGCACCCGCTGGTTTAACCAATGCTGAGATTGCTGAGATCTTGGATATTCGACCAAGTTCAGTTAGTGCCACGTTGAATCGGTTAGAAGACGGGGGCTTGATTGAACGCGAACCAAGTGCGCATGACAAACGGGTGGTGATCGTCCGGTTAAGTGACCGTGGTCGTGAGATGGCGGACCATCGCGCGCAAGGAACGAGTGATTTAGCGGATCAGTTATTTGGTAATCTGACGGATGATGAGCGCGATCAGTTACAACATTTATTAGATAAGTTGCGGGCCAATGCGGATGACATCGATATTCAAGATTTAATGCAATTTGGTCAACAACACGGTTTTGGCCCACGTCCCGGTTGGGGTCATGGGCATCATTGGTTTAATTAAATTTTAGAAACACGAGGCATAAGAGCAGATGGAACGACCACAAGCAGCATACTCGCGTCCGGCGGGTGATAAATTTGATTTAAAACAATTCTTACAGTTGATTCGGCACGCTAGCCCTCGTTATTGGCAACTCTGGTTGGGCTTGGCATTAGGCTTATTGGCGACTGGTGCGCAGTTGATGGTGCCCAAGTTTGCCCAAACGTTGATTAATGGGTTTAGTCACGGCGTTAATCAGACCTTACTAATTGGTGTGATTGGCTTATTCTTGATCAGTGCAGTCATTAGCGCGTTATCAGGTTCCTTATTGGGGATTTTTGGTGAAAATGTTGTCGCTAATTTACGGGGGACTTTATGGCATAAATTAGTCCGGCTCCCGGTTCGCTACTTTGACAACGTTAAGACGGGTGAAATGACGTCGCGGTTGGTGAATGATTCGACGCAGATCAAAGACTTGCTCGCTAACGCATTTCCGCAAGTTGTGACGTCGCTGATGCAACTAGTTGGGGCCATCGCAATCATGGTCTTGATGGACTGGCGAATGACCTTGATTATGGTCTTGGCGATTCCAGCCGTTTTATTAGTCATGTTTCCAATCATGCGGCAGACGGGCAAGATTGGTCATGAACGCCAAGATGCTTTAGCTAATTTTAGCGGGACGGCAGAAGAAACGCTGAGTGAGATTCGCTTAGTGAAATCGTCCAATGCTGAACCAGTGGAAACAACGACTGGTGCACATCAGATTAAGACGTTGTATCGAATTGGACTACGCGAAGCCATTTATGATTCCATCTCAAGTCCAGTGATGACGGCAACGATGATGGCGTTATTCGTTGGGGTACTATTGTATGCGTCTGCGCGGGTTGCCAGTGGAACGATGACGATGGGGACTTTGGTCTCATTTTTAATGTATCTGTTCCAAATCATTGGCCCAGCTGGGATGCTTGGTCAGTTCTTCACCACGTTAGCAAAGGCCAGTGGCTCGACGGCCCGGATTCGGGAGTTGTTGAATGAACCAGAAGAACAATTGACGGTTGGTGTTGAACACGCAGTCGCCAATGAGACTTTGGCGATGCCCCATGTTGACTTTGCCTATGATGATGATCAACAAATTTTACACGATGTCAGTTTTGAAGCTAAACCAAATACGGTGGTGGCGTTTGCGGGACCGTCTGGTGGTGGTAAGTCGACTATCTTTGGCCTTCTGGAACGTTATTATCAACCAACCGCTGGTGAAATTAGTATTGGCGAGCAAGATGTTAATGAACTAAGTCTCAATAGTTGGCGGTCACAAATCGGGTATGTCAGTCAAGACTCGGCAATCATGGCTGGCACGATTCGTCAAAACTTAACGTACGGTGCTGATCGGTTATACTCCGACAATGAGTTGTGGCACGTCTTAGAATTAGCTTCCGCGGCTGACTTTGTACGCGCCATGGCAGATGGCCTTGAGACGCAAGTTGGCGAACGTGGGGTTAAAGTCAGTGGTGGTCAACGGCAACGGTTAGCCATTGCACGGGCTTTTCTACGAGACCCCAAGATTCTAATGCTCGATGAAGCCACTGCTAGTCTGGATTCCGAATCGGAGGCGATGGTACAACAAGCCCTCGGCGAATTAATGAAGGGCCGGACGACCCTAGTGATCGCCCATCGGCTGAGCACAATCGTGGATGCGGATCAGATTTACTTCATTGAAGATGGGCATGTGAGTGGTTCAGGTACGCATCAAGAGCTGATGGCGAACGTCCCACTCTATCGGGATTACGTTAAAATTCAATTTAAAGATTAACTAAAAATAGTTGGTTACCGAGATATTGATGTATAGTATCCAACTGACTTGTTGATTTAATAGATATCAGATATTTTGGGAGATAGATTAGCTTAAATGAGTGATTGAGCCAGTTATTTCGCGATGGCTGGTATTTGAATGAAGACGCTGAATTTGGAAGCATGGAAATTATCAAAGCTCAATCTTTCCAAATGTAGGTGTTATAACTAAGATAGTTGCTGAGTTCGGATTGCTGATTTGAAAATCATATGCAACAACTGAATCATGCAAACACAGTTTGCCAATCAAAAGCGCACATTAAAAGGCCACCATTTCTGGTGACCTTTTAATTGTGATTCAGAAAGCTAGCTTTTAGATATGTAAGGCGAAAGGTGCCATCACTGGCGACCCTTCAATTTATTATTATAGCCAAGTCAATTTTCTGTCGTTAGACTGAATAGAGCATATTGATTTCTAGTGAAGATTATAATAGTGTTGCGCAGCAACTATTATCGGTTATGGCCGAAACAAACCATGTATGTCATTAATGAAATGCTAATAATCATGCCATCCACTAAAATAGTTTTAAGAAGAATCTGTTTAAGCCAGAAAACGTTAGCTGATGATAGTCGAAACTCTGAATACCCACTTTTATTTTGCTCCCAATAATTCCTCGTAAGTTTTGAAGTACGACTGAACCACCAAGTGAATCCATAAGCGGCGCAATTAATTATTGTGGCCTCCACTGGATATCCATTTGCCATTATGAAAATTTGTCCTCCAGTACTGAGAGCCGCTATGAAGCTACTAATAAAATAGCCGATTAGGTACTTCTTTGCTGTTGGATTATTTTTTAGTGGCTCTAATAAATATTTTTTTCTGGCGTTGATACGTGCTCGGAGGTTGAAGAAACTGGCTCGCATCTTAATGCTTGGCAAACAAAGAATAACTAGCCCTATTATAAAGAGATTTATTAACGCTATGAAAATCACAGTACTAAGAGTGTTTGCAACCGAGTTAGATTGCATTTGCATCCCCCTTACATGGTCTTAATTATAATTTTTGGTACTCAAAACCGTTATTATCAAGCAACAGCCGCTAACAAAGTGATAATGAACATCATCATAACTGCTAAGGACGATTCTGTTGAAGCTGGCGTGGGTGTGAATTGTAAATCTGGATGCAAGTTATTAATATAGTCTAGAGCATTTGCGGGAATACTCAAAATAGTCTTTAGATTATTATTATAATCAGTTGCCTGAGTTTGAGTAACATTAACTGGTAGGGGCGCTATGAATTCATGGAAGTGAATGTCAAGTGTAATTTCATATTCAATAGAATATGTTTTCCCATTGCTGGCAGTGTGCTCAAACGTTGATTTAATTTTCAGGGTAATCGTCATGAGAGAAGTTTTAATAGATGTATTACTTGAAATATCACCATTTTTTATGACACCCGCAATTTCGTTCATAGCATTTGTCATATCAGATGAACCTAATGCAGTTTCATTCTGTGTAAGTAACTCTTGGACTGCATCACTAACAGAAAAACTGGTACTACCATCATTTACCTTATATGTCGCTGACACGGTACCATCGTCGTCACTAATGCTTCCTTCTAAATCAACTTTTAAAGAAAAATCAGCAGCGGGTGTTGAAATTGTGTACGTGTCACTAAACGCTTCAACTGAGACGGATTTCACAAAATTAAAGTAAGTATTTGTATTGCCTAGTTTCTGAATAATTTCATTAATTGCGTCTAAATCATCGCTTCCACCAACGCTACTACCAGCTGAGAAGTCATCCACTGCCGTCGAGCGGCTACTGTTAGAAGCTACCTTATCAATGTAAAAATCATCAAAAGCAACCTCATTAAATTGGTCAAAGGCCCATTCACTGGGCATTGGAAACCCGAGATTACCCGAAAAGCCAGTAGACATATCGGATACAAAAGCTTTTTCGGCTAATCCATCCACAATAATCGTATTGGCGACGTTTCTTGTGGCGTAAATACCAACTTGAAACCCGAAACTACTGATCCCACTTGCCACGCCAGTGAAGTATGGTTCGACCGTACCAGCTATGTCACCATCCTGAATATCGACGTCCACGGCAAAGTAGATAATTGTATCATCCGGGAAACCTAATTGCATCGCTGCTAAGCCAGCTTTACGCCCATCACTACTGCCCTTAGTTTGAGTGAAGTAGTCTTCATCATCGGATGCACCGTCTTGATAAATAGGGAAAATTTTCAAACCAGCATTAGTTAATATACTGATTTCACTGGTGGTTAGGTTTTTATCAACCTCACTGCTTCCAGTACCGGCTGTCCCAGTTAAGTAGCGACCGATGTATTTGTAACCAGCAGAGCTAAGTGCGGCGGCTTCACTAGCATCAATTTGGTGAGATGTCTCGCAAGCAACAGCATCGCGGTCAGGGTTACCGGCAGAGGTTAGAAGACTCATGAAAACGTCCAATCCTGCTGATGCACCAGTTGTTTCTGGTAGGGCCATATCGTTTTCAAAAGTTGCTACTGAGCTTGATACATCTAAAGAATAACTGCCATCAAAAGCCCCCGTATACGCTTGATTATTTACATAAAGGCCCCATTGTAGTATACGAACAAGATTATTATTATCACCAGTTGAAACAGTTGGAGTCAGTTCTTGCGTCATTGGCCCATAAGTTCCAGAGGCAGTGTCGGTATCAAGTCCTTCTTCGGCTTGTAAAGCATAAATCAAAGCGGTGTTTGTATCGCGTTGATAAACGCCATCACAGGGTAGAATGCCAGTATAGGCGAGATAGTCATGATTTAATTGTTGTTGCATCGTACGGATCTTTTCATAGCCATCCGCAACCAGGGTGAAGGCGCTCATATTGAGTAGGGCAGCCATGAACTGAGAATCCAGGGTACCGGATGTATCACTTAATCCAGCGTATTCCTTCATGGTTGTAACTGCCGATACAGTATCGCTAGTGAACTCGCCATCAAAAGCGGCGGAATCAATGCCTTTACACCAGAAACCACCCTGTATAATATATGCGATATTACCAGAATAACCAGGTACAATATCATCAGCAATTTCATCAAAGAGCTTTGCAGTTGTTGGCCCAAAGTTATCAACTAAATCAGTGATTCCCAGTTCATACTGTAAACCACGAGTAAGACCGTAAATTGTGTCCCAGCCAGTAAGACCATTTTCTGGAACACTACCAAATCCAGCGACGTCACCGTACGTGGAGTTTAACCATTGTTGAGTATCTAATACTAGTTGATCAGCCGTAGACACGCCTCCGTAGATTTATTTTGATAAAGCTTTATTATGGACTGTTTCACCGGATAAACAAGTCTAGCTATAAAACATCACCTAAATTTCTTGGAATGTTCATAAATTCAAAACGTCATCTTTGGAAATTTAGTCATGCAATCTTCTATAATTGGATGGAAAAGGTGTTTTTATCAATAATTCAATGATGCAAGATTTGGAATTACTGTTGCCTATTCCCAAAACTATGATAATTAAATCTAATGACCAAGAAATTACCGCATCCGTCACAGATTTAAATAACTGGCTATGCAAGGACTTGGAATGGAAAACTCCAAGTGAATTTTTTTCAGTAAGTGAACCCTTAAAATTGGACAATTTGTCATAGTAAAAAGGACTGCTTAACTTGATTTTAAGATTCGCTTAGCTTCTTTATTGAATAGGGTTCGAAAATATCTAGTTGGTCATAACACTACAATATAATAGTGATAAGTTGTTATTTCCATGAAAATAATCAGAAAGTATTTTAGGTTTAGTTTGCGGTCTGGTCTGTGATTTTCAATTGTTGGAACGGAACTGACATCGACTTAGACCGTTGTTTGTAGTTGATACAACTAGTTAAAGGGCATGAAAGATAATTGAAAACTACTGTATTTGAAGTTTGACAAAAGAATATACATTTTGTTGATTAATCGCTATCATTGTTATGATAACTAGTTTAATTGATAAAGGAATGATAAAACGATGCAGTCATTAGGAGTTATTGATATTGGTGGAACGACCATTAAGTTTGCTGTGTGGCAAGATCAGCAATTAGTTGCTAAGACCAAAGTTACGACGCCCACAACGCTAGCTGAATTTTACACTTTGCTAACCACGCAGGTCGCGCAGATGAAACGCGATTATCAAATTGCTGGTGTAGGCATTAGTTCGCCCGGGGCTGTCAACAAGGCAACTGGAATTATTGAGGGTGCCAGCGCACTGCCGTATATTCATAATTTTCGGATTCAGCCGGAATTACAACGCCGTTTTGAATTACCGGTCAGTATGGAAAATGACGCCAATTGTGCGGCGTTGGCTGAATTGGCGGATGGGGCTGGGAAGCAGGTTGCTAGCCTGTGCTTCTTAATTGTGGGAACCGGTGTTGGTGGGTCGGTCATTGTGAATCATCAAATTTGGCACGGCGCGCACTTATTCGGTGGTGAGTTTGGATTCACGCTCATGAATGACCATCAGATCTTAAGTGAGTTAGGCACCGCGGTAGCTGTTGCAAAGCGGTACAACGCGAGCCATCCAGCTCAACCTGAGCTAGACGGGCAAGCCGTGTTTGAACTGGCTGCCAAGGGTGATACTGATGCTCAAGCCGAAGTTCAAGTTATGGTTCGGGCCTTAGCGCGGGCCATCTACAACTTACAATACAGCTTTGACCCGGAATTGATCGTGATGGGCGGGGCGGTCTCAAATAATCCGCACCTACTCCCAGCAATCAATGCTGAAATTGAAAAATTGCGGGCAACGGTCAAAATTGCTTCTATAAAACCAGATGTTGTGGCTTGTCATTTCACCGATGAAGCTAATTTACGGGGAGCGGTCGTTGACTTTTGTCAGACGTATCTGGACATTCAAAAATAAAAGTCTGAAAAGTCGATGGCAAGCAAGTTATTCGCATTCCAACGCAAACTTACTTAGAATAGTCATAATGATTATAAATTCTAAGTAAGGAAGTATGGACTGATGGTAATGCGTGATCTAAAATATTGGCACGAAAGTCGGGTTAGGCGTGCTCAATGACCGGTGGGCCGCGTTAGTACTGATCAACCTGAAGGCGGCGCCAACTGAGATTATGAATTTGCGCCAGCGAGTTAGGGGCCTTAGCACGCTTAAACTACTGAATGTTTTAGCTAAATTAACCGAATTAGGATTAGTTGCGACTGCAGGGAACTATCAATTTCAGTTGACGACTGCGGGCATTAGTTTTCAAAAGCAACTGCATCAGTTGGAAGTGTGGGGCGATCAAATGATCGTGGCCATGCACTGAATATAATAAGTATTGACTGTCGTGACTAAAAGCTGGTCGTAATCCACAATTATGGGATTATGACCAGTTTTTAGTTTGGTTTCTAGTTATTATCGGCCCCAAGCGGACGATCGGAAAAGAGATGGTAAGCTGCGGTGTAGCGGCTCTGAACGATAATGTTGGCAACCACTTCAGATGGCTCCGGATGGGCCTTGGTCAGCCAGTGCTGAATAATTGCCAGCACGCCACTAAAGTAGATTGGCATGGCGTAGTCAGCCGGAATCGACTGGAAATATTGATGATTTAAGGGCGCCTGCTCAGTAGTGGCGAGTAAATTATCAATGAGACCGGCCTGAAACTGATCAAGAAACTGTGGATCACCATGGGGGCCAAGCAAGGCCTGAAAACTAGCTAATTGGGTGTTGATATTCGTTGTTAATTCCAGATAGGTTGGATAAGCATTCCGCGGGTCAGGATGAACCAAGGCAGCTTGAATCCCTTGGTTAAGGACTTGCTTTGAAACGGTTGCTTGTTCGATTAAAGCATGTTCGAAAGCGTGAATGAAGTCGTAAATATCTTGAAAGTGACTGTAAAAACTCCCACGACTAACGTGGGCTGCTTTGACGACCATGGTGACAGTCAATTTAAAGATGGGTGTCGCTGTCAGTAGTGTTGGGACAGTTGCGAACATTTTCTGTACGGCAAGCGGATAGTTAGTTGTCATCATGTCACCTCCTGTAAATGGTCAATTTGACATCAATTGTACATTTCCAACGCACTCGTTTGGTCTTAGACTATGGTTATTCTAAAAAACGAGGTGCAGCTAATGTCAAAAATTGATTTTCATACCCACTATTTACCAACGAGTTACGTTGAGGCACTAAAGCGTCATGTTCCAGGTGATCCTGATGGCTGGCCGACACCTGAGTGGACACCACAGCTTACGCTTAACTTTATGCGTGATAATGATATTAGTTACTCGATTTTATCGCTATCATCCCCACACGTGAACTTCGGTGATAAGGCGGAAACCATACGCTTAGTTGAAGCGGCTAACGACGATGGTAAAAGCTTGGCCCAGCAATATCCAGATCAATTAGGATACTTGGCGAGTCTACCAATCCCTTATGAACTGGATGCTGTCAAAACGGTGCAACAGGCTTTGGACCAGGATGGTGCTTTAGGCGTCACAGTGCCAACCAACTCACGTGGACTTTACTTTGGATCACCAGTCTTGGAACGGGTCTACCAAGAACTAGATGCTCGCCAAGCGATTGTGGCTTTGCATCCAAATGAACCAGCAATCTTGCCTAAAAACGTTGATATTGATTTACCAGTGCCATTGTTGGGATTCTTCATGGATACCACGATGACGTTTATTAATATGTTGAAATATCATTTCTTTGAAAAATATCCTAATATCAAGGTGATTATACCGCATGCTGGTGCTTTTTTGGGAATTGTTGATGATCGAATCGCACAATATGCTCAGAAGGTTTATCAAGTGGATGTTTATGATGTGATGCACCATGTTTATTTTGACGTAGCTGGAGCCGTGCTACCACGGCAGTTGCCAACTTTAATGAGCTTGGCTCAGCCTGAGCACCTACTTTACGGGAGTGATATTCCATATACGCCGTTAGATGGCTCGCGGCAATTAGGTCACGCTTTAACAACGACTGATCTATTAACAAATGAGCAGAAACAAGCGATCTTTTACGATAACGCCCATCGCTTACTGACTGAGTAAGTGATGTTAGGATAACTGTTGAATTTTTGGCGTGACCAATATTAAAACCGGAACATCTGTTAATTACTGGTGTTCCGGCTTTTTTACGTTATTGTTAGCATAATTAGTTGGGCTAATCTGCTGTACGGGTAATGCAAGTAATCAGAACCCTCGTCTAAAAATAAAGTGGCTATGGTGTTGCTGTTTTAGCCATTGTCTGACCGACTGTTGCGGTATATTCACGTTCACCAAGACTGTTGGGATGTAAATTATCTTTGACAAACCAGTTGTCGTTGTCTTGCGCAACGTATAGCCAATCAATGAGATGCACATTGTTATATTTTTTAGCGGCCGCGGCAATCAATTGATTGTTAGGGTCTTGCCAATCTTTGCCTGGAACGCGGGTGTTGACCCAGTAAATCTGGTGGTTGCTGCCAATCTGATCAATGATCCCATCGATTTCGGCGGCACTCGTTGGACCGTTCGTCCCCAAGTTGATCAGCACGTTTTTCTGAATTGCATTATCAGCTTTTAATTGGCTAATGACGGCTGGTGCTTCCGACACTTGGCGACCAACCTTGGCGTTAACGTTAAAATGGTCAAAGATTTGTTTTAAGTCACTCGTGGTGCGGACCATGATTGAATCACCGATCCCCGTCACTTTAAGTTTGCGCAGGACGTGAATTTCACTAGTGGATAATTGATATTTTTCACCAAGGGCACTATCCGAAACGGCGTGTGTAGCGCCCTTAGTTTTAGTATTCCCCGTAATGGCGTTGCCAATACTGACAACCTGTTGCTTAATGGTTGGTGTTGGAATGATTAATGCGCCACCAATGAAGACGACAGCAAAGATTCCGACCAACCAATAAATTAATTTTTGATGTTTCATTTGGCACCTCCATACCCCGCTATAAGATTAGCTTACCACCATTACAGTGTCAATTATGAAATTTATCATAAGGTGCTTAAAGTGGTGTGATGGCAGGTTTGTCAGTCGGACTGTCTAAGTTGAATTTGAAAAGATCATTGGAAAGTCAACTGGTGCTTGTTAGACTAAGGCTAGTGCTTTTGGAGGTGGTTAAATGCAAAAGAAAACGGTGGGACTGTTATTAGCCAGTGCCGGGCCTTTTTTGTGGGGAAGCTCGGGAACGGTGGCACAACATCTATTTGACACCACAACGATTTCGCCGTTGTGGTTAGTGGCGGTGCGGATGCTAGTATCTGGAGGTCTGTTAATTTTATATGGATTTAGTCGCCGGTTACCGGTCATGGTCGTGTTTCATGACTGGTGGGCAACGGTGCGTCTGATTGTGTTCAGCCTGTTCGGGATGGCTGGCGTTCAATTGACTTATTTTATGGCAATCAGTACTGGTAATGCGGCGATGGCCGCAATTTTGCAATTCTTGTCACCGGTGATGATTATTATCTTTATCACCGCCACGACTTGGCAGCTTCCAGGGAAAGTGGATGTCATTTCTGTGGTCTCCGCAATCGCTGGGACGGTTCTAATCGTCACGGAGGGGCACACTGACTCGCTGGCTTTGCCAGTAATTGCAATTATCTGGGGATTGTTGGCCGCGGTTGGTGCAACCATCTACACATTAATGCCAACAAAATTATTAAAAGTGTATGGCGCCACACCCATTGTTGGTTGGTCAATGCTGATTGGTGGTGGCTTGGTGCTAGTCGGAACAGGTGCTTGGCACCATTCGCCGCAGCTAACCTGGGTGGCGTGGGGACAAGTCGGCTTCGTCGTGATTTTTGGCACGATGCTGGCCTACTTGTTCTTTTTACAGAGCTTGGAATACATCCTACCAACGACTGCTAGTGTTCTGGGAGCTATTGAACCCCTAGCAGCAACCATTTTAAGCGTCTTATTTTTGCACGTTCACTTTAACTGGGTCGGACTGATTGGGGCGATAATGATTGTCGGGGTAACTATTTTGCAATTTGCAGCGACACGCGCCAATCAGTTTGTCTCTAAGTGAGCATTGATTGGTATAGATGGGGACCAAACAATATATGAACATATTAATCGTTTTATTCACAAATTCTATTGAAAATCCATCTTGCTAGCGTATACTTTTCGATGAAGGATATTATGTTACGAGGGGGATTTTTTTATGAAGTTAAGTAAGCGGGGACTATTCTGGCTACTTGGGTTAGTAAGTTTTGCAATTTTACTACTATTTAGTCAGCCACTAGGGGCCCAAGCCGCAACTAATTATCATGCGAAGGATTACACAACTGCCGCATCGGTCATCAATGGTCCTGATTTTAAGCACGCTGATACCATTCAAATTCAGTATCAAATGAGTTTTGGGGATACGGCTTTCAAAGCTGGGGACACAGTCACTATTGATATGCCAGCTAATTTGGAACCACGGACCGTTGGGGCTACTTTTGATGTGACTGATGCTGTGACTGGTACGGGTGTCGTCGGCGGGGATGGTCAGGTCGTACTGACCATGAATTCGGCGATTGAAGGTAAAACTAATGTAAAGATTGATGTTAACCTGGGAATGAAGTACCGTTATGATGACTTAGGGGAACAAGACGTTGTGTTTGATACCCAAGACGGTCAAGATACATCAGTGATCAATATGGTTGCTAATGAAGCTAATATGTCTAAAAAAGGCACCATTGATAAAGAAAATGGCACGATTAAGTGGACCTTACTTGTTGATCGGCGTGAAATTACCATGAAAAACTTATCGATTGCCGATACCATTGGTGATCATCAGCAAATGATCAAAGGTATTGAAGTCTACAATGGTGAATGGTCGAGTGCCAATACTTACAAGCGGCGTGATAAGCTTAGTGACGATGCTTATCAAGTTAACTACAGCGATAATGGTTTTGACTTGAAATTCAACGATACAGTCAGCAACCTAGTTGTCATCGATTACTATACTAAAATTACGGATACAGAATTAATTGATCAAAATTATCATTTTAAAAATAAAGCTGTAATGGAATGGGGCGGCGGCACGTCCGGTGGCAAGAACAGCGAAGAAGCTAACGGTAAGGTCTACGAAAAAGTCGTTAACGGTGGGAGCGGTACTGGCGACTTAAGTTCCAGCTCGAGTTCGAACAGCTCTAGCTCAAATAATTCGAGTGACGTCGATTCCAGTTCCGACGATTCTAATTCTGAAAGTTCAAGCGCTGTGGACTCCAGTTCCGACGATTCTAGTTCTGAAAGTTCAAGCGCTGTGGACTCCAGTTCCGACCATTCTAGTTCGGAAAGTTCGAGCGCTGTGGACTCCAGTTCCGACGATTCTAGTTCTGAAAGTTCAAGCGCTGTGGACTCCAGTTCCGACCATTCTAGCTCAGAAAGTTCAAGCGCTGTGGACTCCAGTTCCGACCATTCTAGTTCGGAAAGTTCGAGCGTTGTGGACTCCAGTTCCGACCACTCTAGTTCGGAAAGTTCAAGCGCTGTGGACTCTAGTTATGACCACTCCGGTTCTGAAAGCTCGAGTGATGTAAATACTAGTTCTGAGAGTTCTGACAATACGACTACGGAACCAGACAATGGCCATCAGACTGGTGACATTGAAGATCCCGAAGATAATACGGCGGTTTATCCAGATATCGATGAAGATACTGGGACCATCGATGTTGATGGTGGGTTCGATAGTAACTACGATGGGAGTACGACTTCCAACAGTACTAATTCGTCAAAACCATTGAAAGATTCAACTTCGAGTGTCTTTACGAGTACGCCCGCTAACACAACGACGGGCCAAGATGGTGCTGATCAAACGCCAGCAGCGGATACTAAAAAGTCTAGTGCTAAGACAACGGTATCTGAAAGTGACGCGTTGACCCCATCAACGCCTAACCAAGTTGCTAAATTGCCACAAACTAACGAAGCTAAGATGGACAGTCAAGCGCTTCGTTCAGTCGGCATTTTGTTAGGTGTATTAACGCTAGGTGGCGGTGCACTTATCCGTCATTGGTTTTAAGGCTAACTGATAGCCCTAAAATGATGCACATATAATGTTATTTTTTAAAACGGCCTTCTGTTAATTCAGAAAGCCGTTTTTAGTTAGCGGTCATTTAATAGCTAACTTGAAATAGTTAGATTAGTTAGCAATGGCGACCATGGTCGTTAGAAGGGCTCACTGGTTAACGCACGGCAACATTAGTTTATGACGGGTTCACAAGCGGCTGCTGACTACGTTAATCGTTATTAGTCGCAATTGGCATAACTGGTTGCGCAATTCGATTTGATTTTAACTGGATAATGGGGGTAAAGTAACGAATAGATAGAAATGGAGGTCACAAGATGAGTAACCGATTGATTTTTGATGCTGACTGGCTGGTGCCGGAACAGGTCCAAGTTGCCGGGCAGGCTATTCAATATTATGCTGCCCGTAATATTCAGTACGTTCAGCATCCAGTCGCAGCGATTCAGGTCCTAAACGTCTTTGTACCAGCCGCATACTTGCATGGCAGTTCAGTCAATGGTTATCAGCGGGCAACGGCGCCAATTCTGATGCCGAATACGGTCGGCGGTTATTTGCCAGGACCGGCGGATGATCCGCAACGTGTCACTTGGCCGACGAATGCAGGGACGATTCAACAGGCACTTAAACGCGGTTACGTTGTGGTGGCCGCTGGAATTCGCGGTCGTACGACGGTTGATAAGTCTGGGCAACGGGTCGGGCAAGCGCCGGCTTTTATCGTAGATATGAAGGCGGCAATCCGTTACGTTAAGTATAATCAGGGCCGGCTGCCAGGTGACGCGAACCGGATCATCACGAATGGAACGAGTGCTGGGGGTGCCACTTCGGCTTTAGCGGGTGCGAGTGGCAATTCGGCTTATTTTGAACCAGCCTTAACTGCGCTCGGGGCAGCACCGGCGACTGACGATATCTTTGCGGTGTCAGCTTACTGCCCGATTCATAATCTGGAACACGCAGACATGGCCTACGAGTGGCAGTTTAATGGTATTAATGACTGGCACCGTTATCAGCCTGTTGCGGGGACGACCAAGAATGGGCGACCAAAATTTGAACCGGTTAGTGGTCAGCTCACAGTTGAAGAACAGGCCCTTTCGTTGGCGTTAAAAGCCCAGTTCAGTACTTACTTGAACCAGTTGAAACTCACGGCCAGTGACGGGACGCACTTGACGCTTAATGAGGCGGGAATGGGTTCATTTCGTGATGTTGTTCGCCAATTATTGATATCATCTGCTCAGACGGCATTCGATCAAGGGACGGATATTCATAAGTACGCAGGCTTTGTCGTTACTGGAAATCAGGTGACGGACTTGGATTTATCAGCTTATTTGAAGTCGTTAACTCGCATGAAAGCCGTCCCGGCGTTTGACCAATTAGATTTGACGAGTCCAGAGAATAATTTGTTTGGCGATGCAACGGCGAAAGCCAAGCACTTTACGGCCTTGGCACAGACGCGAAGTACGGTGACTGCACAACTAGCGGACGCTGAGCTGATTCAGGCGATTAATCCGCTCAGTTACTTAACGACAACTTCGTCACAAGTTGCTAAGCACTGGCGGATTCGCCACGGTGCGGCCGACCGAGATACGAGTTTTGCAATCCCGATTATTCTAGCAATAATGTTAGAAAATCATGGTTATGGCATTGATTTTGCGCTACCGTGGGATATTCCCCACAGTGGTGACTATGATTTAGGCGATTTATTTTCCTGGATTGATGGCTTGTGCCAATGATTTGAATACGATGAGTGAAAGCGACCAGCGAGTGCATCGTGCCTGGCTGGTCTTTTCGTTTAGTTGGCAACGATAATGTGATGAAAATACGTTGACAATTTTCAAAACACGTGGTTAAATGTAGCTATTCTCATTTTTATCTAATCATATTCTTATTAATTTAAATGGAGGCCTACATATGGAAGCAACTACGACCGCGGCTACCGCGACACATAAGATGAGTACCATGGATTACGTTTATAAAGTTTCGGCAGGTGTTTCTAATGCTATTTTAGTTTGTTTAGGGATTGGATTGTTATTGCAGTCACTCGCGAATTTTGTTCACTGGGCGGCATTATACCAAGTCGGTGCGATTGCGCAAGTGTTATTGGGACCGGCATTTGGAGTCGCGATTGCCACGATGCTCAACAGCAACACGTTAGTTACGTTTAGCGCCATGATTTCGTCGACGATCGGGGCGAACGCCGTCTTTTTCTCGCAGTCCGCAACTAACGGCGTCACAGCGACGGGGCATACGTTGGCCCAAGCAGCTCAGAGCTCGATCTTTACCACCGGTCAACCGATTTCGGCCGTTGCGGCTGGGTTAGTCGCGGTTCTGATCGGTAATTATTTAACTGGTAAGACGCCGCTTGATATGATGTTGGTCCCGTTAGCGGCCACTTTTGTCGGTGCGGTGGTTGGTCTCGGGTTAGCAGCCGTAACGACGCCCGCATTGGTCTGGCTGAGCAAGTTCATCGCGACTTCGATGAAGGTCAACCCATTGATCGGTTCGATGGCCGTTTCACTTGCCTGGGCGTTATTTTTAATGACACCTGCGTCTTCGGCCGCATTGGCGGTGGCGGTCATGTTAGATCCCGTCTCATCGGGCGCGGCCTTAATTGGAACAACCGCCCAGTTCGTGGGCTTTACGATTATGTCTTTTCGCCAAAACAACTTGGGGGCCAATATCGCGCAGGGGATTATCACGCCTAAAGTCCAATTTCCAAACTTGCTGGTGAATCCACGGTTAGCGATTCCACCAATGGTTGCTGCGGTTATTGCCGCCCCGGTAGCGACGATTGCCTTTCATTTTTCAACCAGTTACAAGCTGGCCGGCTTAGGATTGAATTCGTTAATTGCACCGATTTCGTTAGCATCGACGAACTTTAACAGTTTTATGGTCTATCTCTTGACTGGGGTGCTGATGCCAGCAGTTATTTCAATCGTGCTGTACCGCATTCTAGTTGCGGCAAAGTGGGTCGAATCGCAGCAGCTACAGTTGGAAATCGTTTGATGTCCAGCCGATATTAAGAGCCTGTTTCTATGACTGATGTGAAGGCCATGGAAACAGGTTTTTTGTATAGTGTTAGCTGTTTGTTCAGGATAGGGTGAGTGCTCAGGACTATGAAATGGGACGTAAATCCACTATATTAAAGGTGTGAATAATGAATAAGTGAGATGACATCGATGGAATTTAAGATTAAACGGGATGGGTTGGCGTTACAGGCAAGGTTGGAGACTCCGGCGGCACCGAGCTCAACGCTAGTCATCTTAATGCATGGGTTTACGGCCGATATGGGATATGATACGACCCAATTTGTGCCGCAATTGGCGCAGGCATTAGTTGCTCACGGCTTGGCAGTTCTGCGTTTTGACTTCAATGGTCATGGCCGTAGTGAAGGTCGGTTTCAAGATATGACAGTGATTAATGAGATTGCGGACGCTAAAGCAGTTTTAGATGAAGCGTTGACCTTACATTATGACCACATTGTCTTGGCAGGGCATTCGCAAGGCGGGGTGGTAGCCAGCATGTTAGCAGGATATTATCCAGACGTGGTCGACAAACTGATCTTGATGGCGCCGGCCGCAACGTTAAAGTCCGATGCGCAACAAGGTGTTCTGCAAGGTGCGACCTATGATCCACAACATATTCCGGCCTATTTGAATATTCGTGATGGCCTTAAAGTTGGTGGCTTTTATTTGCGGACCGCGCAACAGTTGCCGATTTATGAGGTAGCTCAGCAGTATTCCGGTTCGGTGACATTGATTCACGGTACGGCCGACACGGTGGTCTCGCCACAGGCTTCTGAAAAGTATCATGAGGTCTATCAGCACAGTCAGTTGCATTGGGTTCAGGACGGTGACCATCGCTTTAGCGGCGATGTGCGCGCTACCGCGATCCAATTAGCACTGGCCGCGTTTAAATGATGACTTACGCCAGTTAATATAATGTTAGGTTAGTTAACGTTGGTGAGTTTAAAGGCGGTGCTGACAAATTAGTTTAATGTTCAATGAAAATAACCTTAATCTTTTACCGGAAGACGCCTATACTAAGAGTAGTTAGTTTTCTGAAAGTAAGGTGTGCAACGTGAAAAGTGAAGTACAGGGAATCATTCAAGATTTATATCAAGAATTAGCACCAACTGCGGCGAATCAAGAAATTCGGGCAGCACTATTGAAGGCACACCAACAATTGAAACAGGCGCCCCAGCTTGATCATGCGCTAATTAAGCGGTTAACGAATGACGTGACTTATAATATTTTTACTAAACAGTTGCGCTTGACGCCAACTGAAAACTTATTGGTTAGTGAGTTACTATCGGTCAGTCATCGGTTGAGTGCGTAATGGCTGAACCAGCGACTCATTTTGGAGGTGGGACGATGCGCCGAATCATCGCAATCGGGAAAGCACTAGTGACGGCCGGATGGTTAATAACGATTATTCTGGTGGGTTACGGTGTTAGCCGTCAGCTCAAGCGGACACTATTCGAGTAGCACCCTGTTATCGGTTACAAATTAATTTGCTCAATCTAATGAATATAAAAAGCCTCGTAAATTAACGCATTATCATAAGCGTTAATTTACGAGGCTTTATTTGTGATACCTTCGAACAACTAGTATTGACTACCGAACAAGTTACCAATTTGATTGGCAAAGTCAGTTGCGTGACTGAGAAGTGCAGTCTGTAAATCCTGCAGAATAATTTTATCCATAAAGTAGAACAGCAGGCTAACGACTAGAACCGCAATAAGGTCTAGGTAGACGCGGCTAATTAATGGTTGGGTCACCGACTTGTTAATGACGAAGATCAAACCTAATTGCCAGACAAGGACACTAACACTCAACAGGATAATCGACCATCTGAAGCTAGCCGCAATGGTAAAGAAGTTATCAACACTGAAGTTAACTAGGGACGAAGCAAACCATAATAATAGGTTCACAATAATCGCGTAATTGGTTAACTGACCGAAGCGTTTCATATAGGTCGTAAAGCCGACTTTGGTCCCACGACTGCCAAGTAAGCAAGTGACATAGCCGACAGCCAGGTAGAAGCACATGCCGATTAGGAGACATAAGAAAATCTTTAAGTCGGTGGAAAAAGCTAATTTACTAATGTGGAAATAGCTTTGACTGTCATTGGCAGTGGTCAGAAACTTATTGCTAATGGTTACAGCGGCCAACGTCATAAATAGTGCTTCAATGACAAAGGAAATGTAACTAAAATAACTTTCAGTTCGGACTTCACAGCTAGGATTTTTCCAGCTAGCCAAGAGCCAACTAAAATAATTCTTAGCAGATGATTGCAGCTGTTGGACTTGTTGGTTAGTAGCCGTTCGTGTCGTATCAGCAGCTGCTGAACGTGATGCTGTTTGTTTTTCAGCGCTGGCCGATTGTTGTTGATTGGCTGAAGCTGTGCTGGTATGGACAGCTGCTTGCGTCGTTGCAGTCGTTGTTTGGGTAGCTGTGGCTGAAGTGGCGTTGGCCGTTGCCGAGGCCGGTGTCGCTTTGGTTAGATCGTAACCACAGTGGGTACAGAACTTTGCATTGGCAGCAATCTCAGTGCCGCAGTTGGGACATTTTTTCATAAGTTAAATTCTCCTTCATTAATTATCAGAATCATCGGATTTAGTGTACGACCGAATTTTTTGGGCCGGTGTGATTTTAACAATCTTGTAGTGCCCCCCGGTTTTCTCGACCGTCGCGGTGTAACGAAAGACCTGAATGCGTTCATCTTCAGAGTTGGTAAAGTCATATTTGACGTCATAAGTGATCTGACTTTGTTGTTTAGCTGCTGGAACCGTTGATAAGACAGTCGGCTCATAGGTGACATCGAGGACGTCATCATTGTCGTAGTAGCCCTTCGCCATTTGGACCAGTTCTTTGTAGTCCGTGTTATCGGTACCGTTGACGAAGTAGTCGTCCAAAGTGCGGTCATCGTAATCCGAAGCATCCGATAGGTCACCGGTGGACGTATAACTGCTGACAGCGGTGAAGATACCGTTCAGGTAGTCCGAGGCAGTATCTTTACTCATCACACCGGCAAATTTGAGGTCCACGTCTTGACCCTCAGCGTCACTAACGTTAGTTTGTTTGGCGGTCAATGTTTGTGAACCGGCTTTGTATTTACCAGTCAACATCATGCGATTAGACCAGGGAATATCATTCAGCGCCAGTGTGCCACTGCTGTTAATCGTTCCTTCATTTTCGCCATTGATATAAACGGTGGTATTCGGTGTACCATTAACGGTGAAGGAAATTGTACGTAAATCTAAGTCGTAAGTTTGGCCGTTTGCCCGGAGGTAATAGGTGCCCTCATTGGTAATCTGATGGCCGCTAACCGTTCCCTTGGCAGTCAAGGTGTATGAACCAGGAACATACGGCCCGATTTTATGCTCGTAAGTTGCTTTATTAGATGTTGCGACGTGCTTACCATTAACGCTGAGTGCAACGTTACGGTGGTTCGTCGCCAGTGTGGCATAAACGGAAGTGACTTGTAGTTGATACTTATCGAAAAACAACCAGGCTTTACCGGTTTTAACGAACTGAATACCGTAATCATTAGTCGCAGAACGACTTTTAAGCGAACTAGCCAGTGATGCTAATGATTTTCGATTGTTTTTAAAGTAAGTGACCATCGGCTTGACGCTATCATTTGTAATCTTGAGTGATGGGTCAGTGCTAGTTACTTGCTTCGCTAAACCTCTTCCAGTCTTGAGTGCGGTTAAGTCACGGTCGAGCTGATTGAGCGGCTGATAATAATTCTGTCCATACAGATAGCCACCAATCAGAATGACAACGATAACGGCAATTAGACCCCAACCCCAAGTTGGCATATGGCGTTGGGCTTGTTGTCGAACCTTGCGCGTCGAACTTGCTGTTGACTGCGCGGTGTTTACTGATGGCGATGGCTGATCAGTGGTTGCGTGCAACTTAAAACCGCAGTTAGGACAAAATTCATCCGTTGCGGCCACTGCTTGCCCACAATTAGGACAAAACGATGCTTGGCCGCGACGATCGTCAGCGGCTTTAAAAAATTGGTGCTGTTTATACATTCCCCGATGCTCCTCCAAAAATAGATTGATTAGTCGACAATAAAAGACTATTTACTGGAGTCTTCACAGTAAATAGCCGCTACTATCAATCGAGTTAAAATTCTGAATAAGACGTGTCACTTGAATATGAATAATAAGTGCTAATCGATGAATAAGGCTATTGATGACTAATCATCGTTAATAACTTAAGAAAGTCTAAAAATTATTAACATATTTTAAAGTATAAACATGATTAAACTGTTTATCAATATTTACACGGCGTATTTATTTAGTAATGCCCCAGTTTGCACAATAAACGACATGTCACGCATTAAAAATACGACTCGGCTAAATGCTGTGCCGGTTCGTTAGTCATGAATTATGATTGAAACGTGCCAAGTTTAGATTGTTATTCGTCAGCCGGTGCGCGTCCTATTCCGACCTCCGGGGCTGGGTGACAATTGCTGGAACGTAGCCGACGTCGATTTGAGCTAACGCCCAACCCGCGTCATCTCAAATACGAGTCTTATTCTAAGCCGGAAGTACCCCACTTCCGACTAAGAATAATTTGGCTACTGAGCATTGTCCACCCAGCCCCTCCGGTCGGGAAGTCGCTCGAATGGCTAATGAACGACCACCGAACTCGGTACAATTTGTCGTTGGCTATTTTGATTAAACAAAGCGTTAGGTGTATTAAGCCCTCTGTCAAGAGCTTAAATCTCACTACACCAATTCAGGATTAGTGAGCTATCTCAATATCATTTTCACCCTGACAGTTGATTGACAAAGTTATTGTTTATGACAAACAATGACGAATTCACCAAAAGTTGGGTACGCACATGTCCGCCATTCGAACACTGTCCCGACTGGAAGGCATTTCGGCCAATGCTCAGCACTGCCAAGAGTGTGAGGTTCAGACGGGGTGAGACTGAGGATTAGCCTAGCTAGGGCGTTAAGCGGTGAATTTCCGCTTGACGTCATAGCGTAGCTAACCGGAAGTCTCAGTCTGACCCGAGCACGTTTCACCAATATGGCATTAAAGCGTGGAAGACCAGTATTTAAGACGTGGGTTGCGGCTTAAATCTGTGTCCACCGCGTTCCAGCAATTGGCAGAAATGCCTGGAAGTCGGCGTAAGACGCGCCAACTAAGCAATTTTACGCTAACTCGAACTTTTTCCAGCGGGCCTAAGCTGGCTGCTTTTGACTTTGGAAATCAGCACGTTTCAATCATAATTAATACATAACAATCATCGACCTAATGCGTTTAGTTGTATTATTCCATTCACGAATAACATATCTGCGCAATCCGAATTGAACCCGCTTACGAGTGGCCGTATGATGGTCTTGTAAACTTTAAGGGAGATGAATGAAATGGCAGAACAACCATGGGATTTGCGTCGCGTGCTTGATGAGATCAAGGATGATCCAAAGAACTATCATGAAACTGACGTCGAAGTTGATCCAAATGCGGAACTTTCTGGTGTTTATCGGTATATCGGTGCTGGTGGGACCGTTCAACGGCCAACGCAAGAGGGTCCAGCAATGATGTTTAACAACGTTAAGGGGTTTCCTGATACGCGGGTCTTGACTGGATTGATGGCGAGTCGCCGGCGCGTTGGTAAGATGTTCCATCACGATTATCAGACGTTAGGACAATACTTGAACGAAGCAGTCTCTAATCCAGTGGCGCCGGAAACGGTTGCTGAAGCGGATGCGCCAGCTCACGATGTCGTTTATAAAGCGACGGATGAAGGCTTTGATATTCGTAAGTTAGTGGCAGCACCAACGAATACGCCCCAAGATGCTGGACCATATATTACGGTCGGTGTGGTGTTTGGCTCAAGCATGGACAAGTCTAAGAGTGATGTGACGATTCACCGAATGGTCCTTGAAGATAAGGATAAGTTAGGGATTTATATCATGCCTGGCGGTCGGCACATTGGTGCGTTTGCGGAAGAGTATGAGAAAGCTAACAAGCCAATGCCAATTACAATTAATATTGGTTTGGATCCAGCCATTACGATTGGTGCAACTTTCGAACCACCGACCACGCCATTCGGTTATAACGAATTAGGTGTTGCTGGTGCGATTCGGAACCAAGCTGTTCAATTAGTTGACGGGGTGACCGTCGATGAAAAGGCGATTGCGCGTTCTGAATATACGCTTGAGGGGTACATTATGCCTAACGAACGTATTCAGGAAGATATCAATACGCATACGGGCAAGGCGATGCCTGAATTCCCGGGTTATGATGGTGACGCCAACCCAGCTTTACAAGTGATTAAGGTGACGGCGGTGACTCATCGGAAGAATGCCATCATGCAAAGCGTGATTGGACCATCCGAAGAACATGTCAGCATGGCGGGAATTCCAACTGAAGCTAGTATCTTACAATTGGTTAACCGTGCCATTCCTGGTAAAGTGACGAATGTTTATAATCCGCCGGCTGGTGGTGGTAAGTTGATGACCATCATGCAGATTCACAAGGATAATGAAGCGGATGAAGGAATTCAACGGCAAGCTGCCTTGCTTGCGTTCTCAGCCTTTAAGGAATTGAAGACTGTTATCCTGGTTGATGAAGATGTTGATATTTTTGATATGAATGATGTGATTTGGACGATGAATACCCGTTTCCAAGCCGATCAGGACTTGATGGTCTTATCAGGCATGCGGAATCATCCGTTGGACCCATCGGAACGCCCACAATATGATCCAAAGTCGATTCGTTTCCGTGGGATGAGTTCTAAACTAGTGATTGATGGCACCGTACCATTCGATATGAAGGACCAATTTGAACGGGCCCAATTCATGAAAGTGGCTGACTGGGAGAAGTATTTGAAGTAACGTCATCCATTGCACTTGATGAGCGTATTTTTATCGCATTGAACCAAAATTTAATCTTACAAAGAGCCGCCAGACCAACGGAAGTGTGCTGGTCGGGGGGCTTTTTGCTGTCAAAATTGAAGGGAGCATGTAGCTCGTGAACAAGAAAACGATTGGCTTTTTCAGTGGAATCGCCGTATTTGCCATTATTTACTTCTTACCGATTGCCGGCTTGTCAGCTAAGGGGCAGATGGACTTGGCACTTAGTTTGATGACGGTCGTCTGGTGGGCCACCCAAATCGCGCAACCCGCGTTCGTTGGTGGGATTTACTTAATGTTGCTCATTATTATGAACGTGGCGACACCGTCACAGGTCTTCTCTTCGGCGTGGACTGGTTCAATTATGTGGCTCGTAATTGGGGCGTACTTGATTGCGGGAGCGGTTAATGAATCTGGTTTGGGTCAACGCATCGCGTACGCATTCATTATCAAGTTTGTGCGGAGTTGGAAAGGGATTGTGATTTCGATTTTTGCCCTAACCTTTATCCTCGCACTCCTGATTCCCCATCCATGGCCTCGGGCGTTCATGATTATGTCCGTCATTACGGTGGTCGCGGAAACGGCGAAGATGCCCAAACGCGATTTGGCTAAGCTAGGCCTCGCTGTCTTTGCTGCGTCCTGTCCACTATCCGGGGTCTTTTATACTGGTGACACGTCACTAAATCCGTTGGCAGTACAGGCCTCTGGTCAAAGCGTCAACTTTGTCTCTTACTTTATCTACATGGGCGTGCCCATGATCATTGCGGCCATCTTAACCATGTTTCTGTTCTTATTCCTCTTCAAGCCTAGTCAGGAAGTCCACATCGATGTGGAAGCGTTAAAGCAACAACAAGCCCAGTTGGGTGGTATGACGGGGAAGGAAGTTCGAACAATTATTTGGCTGATCATTGCGATTGCACTCTGGTTAACGAGTGGGATCACCGGTTTGGACGTTGGTTGGTTGACGTTGATCGTTGCGCTGATGATGAGTCTCCCGGTAGTTGGCGGGATCTTGACGGCCAAATCATGGGAAGGTGTTCCCGTGAACGTGCTCGTGTTCTTGACTTCGGCAATCGCAATCGGGAATGTCGGTGGTGTGACTGGCATGAATAATTGGATTGCGAAGACCTTGATTCCAAGCAACTTGCCAACTAATATTTATTTATTAGCGATTGTGATTACTGTTTTTGCCATGATTATCCATATGTTCATGGGTTCTGTCATTGCGGTGATGGGGATTACGATTCCGGCCTTCGTAGCGGCCACGGCTCATATGGGAATTTCACCCTTGGCCGTATCGTTACTAGTCTTCTCGGTGACAAACTTGCATTATATTTTACCGTTCCACAACCTCGCTGTCTTAGTTGGAAGCGACCCCGATACTGGTGGGGGTTACACACAAAAAGACGTGATGCGGTTAGGAATCCCACTGACGGCGGTTGTCTTTGTCGTTGCGTTAGTTGAGATGTTCTGGTTCCACCTCGTTGGGTTGGCATAAGCGGATAAGTTTAAAAAATACCCTTTTCAAACGGCCGGTTGGTCGGATGGAAAGGGTATTTTTTAAACTTGTTGATTTTCCTGGGCAGTCACCGTCAAGTAGTCAATTAAGTCGGTGAGTAACTGGTTCCCCGTTCGCTGGGGATATACAAAGTTCAGTTGACTGATGAACGGGATGGCGAGTGAGCGCATGACCACGTGTTCAGTCATGAACGGAAGTACCGATTGTTTAAATAAGAAAGTCACGTTATTTTGATTGAGAATGCCCAGGAGCGTTTCAATATGCGTACTTTCAAAGAAGAATTGGGGCGTCATGCCTTGCTGAGCAAAGAGTGCGATGATCGGTTCGTAAACACCGGAGCCCGGTGGTAACGTTGCAATTTTCTGCCGCGCTAAGTCTTGAATCCGAATGACTGGCTGGGCAGCTAGGGGGTGATCACGCGGTAAAATAATTTTGAGTTCGTCAGCGAGTAGTGGTTGTTTTTGAAATTCGGTGGGTTGCAATTGGGTCGTCTGAGTATCGCGAATGATGGCCGCTTGCAGCTCACCACTCAGTAACCGTTTGACGATTTGGTCGCCCTCATCCTCGATGATTTTGATTTCAGTATCAGGATGCTGAGTATCAAAAGTGGCGATCTTTTTGGCAATGTTATATTGACCTGAGATTGGAATGGCGCCAATGATGAGCTTGGCAAATGTCGTTGGCCGATTCGGTGCCAAATCGTGCATCATGGTCTCATAGTCTGTAATCATTTTATGCGCATGATGATAGAACGTTTCACCAGCTGGCGTGATTTGTAGACGGCGCTTGTTGTGTGTATCTAGTAGTTTAATGTTCAGTTCGTTCTCAAGGGCTCGCATTCGTTTGGACAATTCCGATTGTGATAAGTGGAGTTCTACGGCAGCGTTAGAAATGTGGCGTAAATCGTACACCATCACGAATGCTTGGAGGTCATTAATGGTCATAGCAGTCACACTTTTCTTTAGGTTAAATTCTATTCTAACACCGATGGCGAGGCCCGCCTAATTAAGTAACGGTATAAATTAGTATCAATATTGTGAGGCCGCTACGGTAATCGAAATATTAGTTATTTTTTTTATTGAGAATGGGTCACTAATAAAATCATGGTGCGGGTTAACATTTGTTAGCGGTGATGATTATTCGTTACCGTTTAATTGTGGATGGGGACTCGTGTTGAGGGAGGCAGTAATGACATCTAGATATAATTATTTTGGTGATGTGGATGAAAGTTGTTGAGTGGTTGGTGATCACAAATACGCTGAATCACTAGCTTTCCTTGCTTTTGAAATTGAATCCGGCAAAATGAAATAGTTCCAGCAGTTTCATATTGATCATCATGCTGGTCATGGCTGGGCAATACTTTTTAAAAGGGGATTAGTTTAGTATGTCAAAAGCGCTTAAGATAGTGATGGGAATCACCATGTTAACAGGGGGCATCATGGCCCAGAAAATGACGGTACATGCAGCCGAATCTAACACTCGAACCGGTCAGGCAGTAAGGATGAATGGCACGGTCAGTTTAGCAAGTCAGGTCGAAAATAACCCAGCTGTTAAGGCGGCCCACTACCAGGTAACGCAAGCGGTGCAAGCATTAACCATGGCTACTACGGCAGTCAAAACGGCTATGAGTGATCTGCAAGCGGCGCAAACCACGTTAGACGCTGCCAACAAAACGTTAGCCAAGAATCAAAAGATTCAGACGCATATGGGCGTACTTAAGCAAGCAGCCACTGACCGGCACGTCAAGGCAACGAAAGCACTTGATGAACAATTGGCAACTAAAAAGACAAGCCAAACTGCGGTAACGACGGCGCAAGCGGCAGTGACTAAGTCACAAGCTGCTGTTCAAGTAGCCCAGAGCAACTTCGATAAGGATAACAGTGCGGCCAACAAAGTCACGTTACAAACTACTCAGGCAAAGCTGAAAACGGTGCAAGAGACGTTAACAGCGGCACAAGCTAACCTTGATAAGACTAATGAGCACGTGATGATGGCCGAAGAAGAATTAGCCAACGCCAAAATTGAAGTCAGTGGCACGAGCCGCGACTTCCAAATGGCACAAAGAGATTATGATATTGTTCAGCCCCAAGCAGCAGTTAATCAGGCGAAAGCAGCGGTGACAGCTAAGTTGCAGCGCGTTGCGGGTACTCAAGATCAGGTCGTTACTGCACAGCGGGAATTGTCCCAAGCTCAAGCTGGATTAACGACCGTGCGCGCCCGGACCTTGGCAACCTTAACAGCAGCGGCCGAAAAGCCAATGACTGAAAAACCTGTGGGCGAACGACCAGTCGTTAGTCATTCAACTGGCACGTCAACCAGCACTAATCAGTCGGCGGCACCACAAGCGACCCCGGCCAAGCCCACTCTTAATCAGTCAAGTTCAGCTTCCGTCCCAACAGCGCAGCGGGTTGTTACGACGCAGCCACGACAAGCCACAACGGTATTGCGGACGACGACGAGTCCGGCAATGGCTAAGCCAGTGACTCAGCAGACGGTGCCAACGACCGCAACTAAAACGGCCACGTTACCACAGACTGGTGAACAAACCAATCGAGTTTTGACCGTATTGGGCTTCGTATTATTGGCCGCAACTAGCTTATTTGGTTTTAGCAAGCAACAACGGCGCCATAAAACAACTGATTAATTAACAAGTGTGTGGGCACAATTCGATTTCTCAATGATTATTTCGAAGTGCAAGACTAGTTCAATCGGTTACTTTAGTCTGAGCGACTAAGTTGACGGCGGAATTAATGGCGATTTAAAAAAGTTCTTTCGGAGTTTTAGTTGTTCCTGAAAGAACTTTTTTGCTGGGAATGATTGGTATCGTTTAGTTAATAATAATATGCTAAGAACGCCAGTTTTTCGGCCGGAAATACTTGCTTGAAAGTAGCTGCTGGACTACTATAAACATGGTTTCAAAGAGCCCAAGAATTTTACTAAATAAGGAGTTGAGTTTGTGATGATGACGGGAATGATGGTTCTATTTGTATTGTTAGTTGGTTTAGTTTTAAGTGGGATTTTCTTCCGATATATGGATACAACTGCCGGTATCTCATTCAGCTCACTGAAGTTCGCTGATTTGCGGATGGAATTGTTAAACTTGGTACTCGTTATTGGACTATTGCTGTGGGCACTGGTTTTAATTCGTTAAAGCGACAATTAAACTTATCAACTTAGCTATTATTGCGAGTCCGGTTAACGCCGGACTTTTATTTTGGCTTGTGATTGGCGAATTATGTTAGTGCGGCCGCCAAAATACTTGCGCTTCAACGTGGAACACCGCTATTATGGATAAGTGATTATTATCTAGAAGGGAATGAATAACTATGACGCAGTCGCCATATTGGCAACGGATCGCGGCCAAAGCTCAGGCCGCCCAGCGACCGTTTTTTAGTTTAGCACCGATGGAAGCCGTGACCGGCTCCGTTTTTCGCCGGGTCGTGATGCGCGCTGCGGCCCCCGATGTCTTTTATACTGAATTTACGAATGCGTTAAGCATTACTCACCCGAAGGCTAAGTTTACAACGCGGGGACGACTATATGTTGATGAGGCCGAGTCGCCCCGACCAATCGTTCAACTTTGGGGCAATAGTGGTGAGGACTTTACGAAAGCGGCCCATGAAGTGAAGAATCAAGGTTATCAAGCCATTGATCTTAATATGGGCTGCCCAGATATGGCAGTCATTAAAAATCATAGTGGTAGTGATTTAATCCGACATTTTGATCGTGCCAAAGAAGTGATTGAGGGCGCACGTCAAGCAGAGCTTCCCGTTAGTGTTAAGACGCGGTTGGGCTTTGACGATGTGCATGAGTACGAGACTTGGATTCCATTTTTGTTGCAACAGCAGGTTCCCGTGTTAACGGTTCACGTGCGCACGAAGATGGAGATGAGCAAGGTACCAGCGCATTATGAGTTAATTGATAATTTAGTTCAAATGCGTGATACTTTGGCACCAGCGACGCTATTACAAATTAACGGGGATATCCTGGATTATCAGGCTGGTCTGAAGCTTGCCAAAGCCCATCCAGGAGTCGATGGTATCATGATTGGCCGCGGTATTTTTCAGAACCCATACGCTTTTGAACCGATTCCCCAGCCTCATTCAACGCGTGACATGCTAGAATTGTTACGGTATCAAGTAGATCTGTATGATCAATTTATTGGCTTAGGTCTACAAGGGCATTTCGCACCGCTTCAACGCTTCTTTAAGATTTATGTTCGCGGTATGCGTCATGCGGCCGAATTGCGCAATGAATTAATGCAGACGAAGACAACGGATGATGTCCGTGCGATTATTGATCGCTTAGAGGCTAAGCTACCAGCGGATTAGGTCGCGTTATTTTAACTAAAACGGCTATATTTTTGCCATTTAGCTGTGCTTGATTAAAATGGTTTTAATGTCGAACGTACCGCATCTAAAGTCAACTGCAAATTAAATGCTAGCCTGTAAGTGGACCATAAAATAAGCTAGGTCCTTCAAGAAGTTAATTTCTTGGAGGACCTAGCTTATTTTGTGGTCTAAATTATTGTAAACCGGTCATCGAGTAAGATAACTTGTTCAGGTGATAAGCCAACGATTTGAAGCTCACGTTGTTTAGTCACAAAAATGGCGCCGTAAATATCGAGTCGCTGAGTTGCCCAATCGGGAATCGGTTGGCCCGCAAAGAAGAGCCGCGTCGTTTCGATTTCACCATCAATGGAAGCTTTCGAGAAAACGGTGACACTTTCAAGGTCGTTTTGTCGGGGATAACCCGTTTGCGAATCTAAGATGTGGTGGTAGGACTGGCCGTTAAATTCAAGGTGCCGCTCGTAAATACCACTGGTCACGGCCGAGCAGGGGCCAATCGTAACGCTGGCAATCGCGTTACCGCGGTCAGTGGTGGGATCTTGGATACCAACGCGCCATTGCCCATCCGGATGAAGTGGGGACGTCCCCACCATTAACAGATTACCACCTAGGTTGATCATTCCGGCCCGCTGTCCAAATGCTTCCCAGTAATCTTGAATGCGGTCGGCAATGTAGCCCTTGGCAATTGCGCCTAGATCCAGCTCCATTCCCGTGACCTTGAGAAGCACACTGAAATCAGCGTCATTACAAATGACGGCTTCGGGGTCGATCAAGGCCAATCGTTCGTTAATTGCAGACTGTTCAGGGACGTGCGCGTTAGTAAAACCAATGTGCCAGAGTTTCACGAGCGGACCAATCAACGCATTGAAACCAAAATGTTGTCGACTGAGTTCGACAGCTTGCCGAACGAGTGTATAGGTGGCGGCGCTCACTTGAACGGGATGTTGGCCCGCCGCCTGGTTGATTGCCATGACCTCAGAAACAGTCCGGTTGACAGTCAAGCGGTCTTCATATTGGTCGATAAGATCGCAAGCAACTTGTAGGTACTGGTCACTATCACTACCAAAAAGGGTCAAATCAATGTCGGTACCGAGCGCGTGATGAGCTTGGTGTCGACGCTGCTGAGCGAGTGCAGGAATTGCTGTCTCGCCATTATAAGCTAAAGTTGTCATAAAACCAGTCCTATCTTTCATAAATATCAACGAGTTCAGCAAACTGAACATTTATTCCCGCTCAGTTAGAAGTAGGCACAATTAAATCAGTTTCCCTGCACAGTGATCTAATTCGTGTTGAATAATTTGTGCTGTGAAGTCGTTGAATCGTTGTTGTTGCGGTTTAAAGTGTTGATCTTTATGTTTCACCGTGATTTGGTGATAGCGGCTAGTCGGACGTTCACCAGGTAAGGACAGGCAGCCTTCCTTAGTCTCGTAAGTGCCGTGATGATCAATTATCTTCGAATTGATCATTGCAATTGCAAAGGGACCGAGTTGCACGACAATAATTTGTTTGTTGACCCCAATCATATTCGCGGCCATTCCAACGCAATTATCGGTGTGTGCGGCGAGGGTATCCAGTAAATCAGTCAAGACTTGAGTGTCTGCAGGGGTTGCTAAGTCAGCAGGGACACTAAGCGCGGCGGGATCATGCACAATTGGTCGAATCATTTGATGTTCCTCCATTGATTAGTCATATTAATTTAATTATAGAGAGCACGGTTGACAGAAGCAAGCCGTTCGCTAGTTGTCAGGCCCTAAAAAACACACCACACTCACACAAGTCAACGTGCAAATGTGGTGTGGCCTTCAATTAGTACGACAATTTAAATGTTGGCGTTAAGGTGCCCGCCTTTAAGGCGTCATTAGTTGTGGTGGGAACCTGGTTGTGTTCAGGCTGCCAATTTGGATCTTTAATCAGTGCGATATTAGTCCCTTGATAATTCATGGTCATTTGATTAGCGTCGTTGAGGGTCAGTTTTGCAACATTGTGATCGATTGTGAACGTGGCACGTGTATCACTTAACGTTAACGTTGCGCGACTACGAATGGGCGTATGTCCGCGTCGGAACCAAGCAACTTGATGATTGGTACTGAGGTACAGACTCATTGCTGGTCTAGCGCTGACCCAGCGACCTAAGAAATCCCGAGTCGTGACTGAGCGAACGGCGCTGACTTTTGATGTTGCTGGTTGAACGGTGGGCGTTTGTGTGTCAGTGGCAGAATGGCATCCTGTCAGTAGCCCTGTCAACAACAAGCCAACGATTATTCCCCTGCTTTTTTGCATAATTATTCTCTCCTCCAATGTCCACATCCCTCAATGAGGACTTAAATTCATTATAGCGAATCCGCCGCATGAGTTAAACAAAATAGTCATAAGTTAATCAGTTTACAACAACTTGGTTGTGTTCAGCTTAATTTTTAACGAATTAAAATTCGGTTTATGGCGTTTGAAAAATATTGAAAGCAAGCCGTATCAAGGTTGGTTCGGTAGTTAACGAGATTGATTAAATATTCTGATATTAGATAAAAAACAGTATAAAAAATATTTTTTAAATATTCCAAAGACGCACTAACCGGACGATTAAAGCGATTTGGTGTACACAACTGAAGGTGACAGTTAATTTTGGCAATGGGCAAGTTAATGGAAATGAGCTACTATATATAGTATTGATTCAAACAGAACGCACTATCAATTGTATTCGATCAATGACTTTGAAAAGTGGGGAATTAAGATGCTAACAACGACAACTAACGATATATTAGACCAATTACGGCCACTGACCGTCACAAAGCGGGGTGGCGCACAAACGAAATTTCATCCGTATAAAATTGACTTTGTCTTACGACGGTTGTTAGCGACTGATGACGAGGTACGGGTCGTCAAGCAGGCCCTTGTTGCCCAGTATCAAGATGCTGACAACATTGATACTCAGGAGCTACGTAGTACCATGATGCAGATTTTGAATGCGCAAGGCCTGACCGCGGCAGCTAAGGCATATCAGGATTACTTTGAAGCTGAACAGCAGCGGTTTGCGGCAGCAACTAATGTTCAAGGACGGATTGAAAAGTTGTTTGAGCGCGATGCCAGCGTTGTGCATGAAAATGCAAATAAGGATAGTACGATTTTTAACACGCAACGCGACTTAGAAGCCGGTGCTGCAAGTCGCGCCATGGGCTTGAAGATGCTACCAGATGTCGTGGCTAAGGCGCATCTGCGTGGCGATATCCATTGGCATGATCTCGATTATTCACCAGTCACGCCTGAAACGAACTGTTGCTTGATTGATTTTGACGGCATGTTCAAAAATGGGTATAAGATTGGGAACGCCGAAGTTGCCTCACCCCGGTCGATTCAAACGGCCACAGCGCAAATGGCGCAGATCATTGCCAACGTGGCTTCATTACAGTATGGTGGCTGTTCCGCTAACCGGGTCGACCAATTATTGGCTCCCTATGCGGCAATCAACTATCAAAAACATATGACTGATGCGAAAAAGTGGGTCCCTGCCGATCAGCGGGAAGCTTATGCGAAAGCCAAAACTAAAAAAGATATCTATGACGCGATGCAAGCCCTTGAGTATGAAATCAATACGTTATATTCGTCACAGGGCCAGACGCCGTTTACCACGGTCAATTTTGGTCTAGGAACTAGTTGGATTGAACGAGAAATTCAAAAGGCGATTCTCCAGATTCGAATCAAGGGACTCGGTAAGGAGCACCGAACTGCGATTTTTCCTAAATTGATCTTCACGATGAAGCGGGGGTTAAATTTAAGTCCGAATGATCCCAATTATGATATTAAAATGCTCGCGATTGAGTGTTCAACCAAGCGGATGTATCCCGACCTTTTAATGTATGACAAGATCAAGGAATTAACGGGGAGTTTTAAGACGCCGATGGGGTGCCGGTCCTTCTTACAAGGTTGGCGTGATGAAAATGGTGTCGAGGTAAACTCGGGCCGGATGAATTTGGGCGTGGTGACAGTCAACCTGCCACGAATCGCGTTAGCCGCACATGGGGACCAACAGTTGTTCTGGGAAATCTTCGAGGAACGGATGGCGACTTGTCATGAAGCACTCGCGTACCGTATCGAACGAACGAAGGAAGCTAAGCCGGAAAATGCACCACTCTTATACATGTATGGGGCGTTTGGTAAGCGGCTACCAGCAGGTGGTAATGTCGATGAGCTCTTCAAAAATCAGCGGGCGACTATTTCACTGGGATACATTGGAATTTATGAAGTCTGCACGACCTTCTTTGGTCCGAACTGGGAACAAGACGAGCACGCGTTAGCTTTTGCGGAGACCGTGGTGAAAGCGTTACGGGATAAGTGTGCGCAGTGGGCGGCTGAAAGTGGCTATCATTATAGTCTGTATTCAACGCCGGCTGAATCGTTGACGGATACGTTCTGTCGTGACGATATTGCGAAGTTTGGCCGGATCGCAGATATTACGGATAAGGAATATTACACGAATAGTTTTCATTATGATGTCCGTAAGCACCCGACGCCCTTCGATAAATTAACTTTGGAGGAACGTTTTCCACAATATGCGTCAGGCGGCTTTATTCATTATTGTGAATATCCTAATTTGACCCAGAATCCTAAAGCCTTGGAGGCCGTCTGGGACTGGGCCTATGATCATGTCGGCTATTTGGGAACGAATACGTCGATCGACCAGTGTTTTAAGTGTGGGTTTAAGGGTGAGTTCAAGGCCACTGCCCGTGGGTTCGTCTGTCCAGAATGTGGCAATCACGACCCTAAATACTGTGATGTTGTTAAGCGGACGTGTGGGTATCTAGGTAACCCACAACAACGACCAATGGTACATGGTCGCCACGTTGAAATCGCGTCCCGTGCTAAAAATATGTCTCCGGAGATGATTAAGAATGCCGCGCGCTACGAAAGGACCAAACAATCCGATGCCCAAAGAATGGCTGGCAGAGGACTTAAGTGAACAATATGTTGCTGATTATAAGGCATTTAACTTTGTTGATGGGGAAGGGGTCCGCTGTAGCTTGTACTTGAGCGGCTGCCCATTCCACTGTCCAGGCTGTTATAATGTGGCGGCACAAAATTTTCATTATGGACAACCGTATTCACAAGAATTGGAAGATCAGATTATTGAAGACCTTGGGCAAGATTATGTGCAAGGGTTGACGTTGCTAGGTGGTGAACCGTTTCTAAATACTCAAGTCGGCATTCGGATTTGTGAACGCATTCGCTCCGAATTTGGAAACACGAAGGATATTTGGTCGTGGTCAGGTTATACTTGGGAAGAATTGCAACAAGACTCTGAGGATAAACTGAAGATGCTATCATTAATTGATATCTTGGTAGATGGGCGCTTTTTACAAGATAAGATGGATCTCTCGCTACAATTTCGGGGGAGTTCCAATCAACGTATTATCGACGTTCCTAAGTCGCTAACAGCTGGTAAAGTCGTCATCTGGGATAAGTTGGTTAAGTGAAATTAAGACTGGTAAAAAGAGCGTTATGACGAGGTCGTCACGACGTTCTTTTTTGTTACGGTCAATATAACGGTTACATATAACCCTTAATAATTTTTTTAATTAAAGTCTGTAACTATGTCTCGATATTTTAGTTAAAAGCGGTTATACTTTACAGGAGTTGTCAATTTATAT
This sequence comes from Lactiplantibacillus sp. YT640, assembly GCF_049745435.1. NCBI lineage: Bacteria > Bacillati > Bacillota > Bacilli > Lactobacillales > Lactobacillaceae > Lactiplantibacillus > Lactiplantibacillus sp. YT640. The sequence goes on along the minus strand of NZ_JBMNVY010000005.1, from coordinate 104,932 downwards.
TGACATAAAGAAATCATTAAAAGCGAGGCTTCATGAATGTATCGTTTTTTTGTTCAACCCCAAGTTGATCACAGCCATCGAGCTGTTTTTGGTTATGAATTACTGTTACGTAAAGAGATGAATGGTCACTGGGCCGTTCCGAAGTCGTTCACTGAATTATCATTAGATAAACAAGCTGAATTATTAGAACAACTTGCTAGTCAATTGCAGACGAAAGCGACTAATCAGGTGTTAGCCCTTAATTTAAACCGGCAACAAGCTGAGGACGACCTGATGTTAGGGACGATCATTTACCTAAAAAAAAGGTTGAATCCGGCCGCGCTGACGATTGAGTTGACAGAATGTCCTTCATTAAACGAGATTCAAAAATATAGTCTCTTTTTCCACCAACATGATATTAAATTAAGCATTGATGACGTGGGGACGGGCTCGAGCACGTTTGAGAATATTCGCCACGCACTACCGTTTGTTGATCAAATCAAGTTTGCGATGCAAAACTTACGGATGAGTGGGCAAGCGGAGCGCATTCCTCATGAATTAGCATTTTGGCGTGATATTGCTCAGTCTTACCATCTGGAATTTATTCTGGAAGGTGTCGAAGACCAGGGTGATCAAAAGATGGCCGAACAACAAGGTATTGAATGGCACCAGGGTTACTATTATGGGAAACCGCGGTTAGTCGATGATGGTCGGCAATTGGTCAACGGCGGATGCTGAGAAAGGATCCTTACGATGACATGGTCTAATTGGCGAATTTCGCCGTTCGTAACGAGTATTTTCTTTATATTAGGTGTTCTAACACTTTACTGGGTCCTCTTTAATTGGATTACGACGTGGTTTCATGCCCGTCACATTAACATTGACGATGATACCGTCAATGCTTGGCACGGTGTGATTTACATGTTGGTCTTTGTGTTTGTCATGCAACTGTCGGTCGTCGGTAAAGCAGATAGTTGGGAGTTTGTTAACTTTCACTTGATTGCCGTCGTGTTCTGCTCGTTTTTTTTGAATATTCGAATGCCGTATTATTCATTGTTACCTGTGGTCATAGTGTACATGGTTTTCGACCAGTCGATTTTTTACTGGGAATCGTGGAGTTACGCCGTCGTGTTCGTGCTATTTTTCTGGAGCATGAATTATCTACGGCTGTGGGTACCTAAGCATCGGTATCCTTGGCTATATTACTATGGCGCGGTCGCTTTTTACGGCGGAATCTTGTGGGGCCTGATCAAGCTTAAATATTCGCTGGATTGGGACAATACTTTACAAGAATATGGCTACTTAATGATTTTTGCAGGATTATTGTACGCCTACGTTAATATGCTGACCCAAGATAGTGAGATTAAATTACGGTTGGCCCAGTTTGCGAGTCACGACGCTTTGACTGAGACTGAGAACTTTGCCGCTTACACGGAACATATCAAATATTTATTCGATGATAGTGCCAAGAACAATCTCAACTTATCGATGATGATGTTCGATATTGATCACTTTAAGCACGTTAATGACACGTACGGTCAACCTTGCAGGGGACCGCGTTTTGCAAGAAGTTGCCGCCACGGTCACGACGGTCTTGGCCGCCAATGACGAGAAGGTCAAGCTGTATCGCACCGGTGGTGAAGAATTCAATGTCCTGTTTCCCGGTTATGATCTGGCTAGTACAAAAGTGATTGTCCGTCAGGTCTTTGAAGCAGTCAATCATCTCGTTGTTAAGTATGAAGACGAGGAAATCAATGTGTCGATTTCGGTTGGTGTCTCGACACTGCATCAAGCCGATGGTAGTCCGATTGATTTGTACAACCGTGTTGATCAGAACCTCTATTTTTCAAAGCGGCACGGGCGGATGCGTGTTACGGTTGAATAGTGGCTGAGATTAAAAATAAATAACGTTGACTTGTTGAGCTCCCGGAATAAAAGCCGGAAGCTCTTTTTTGCTCGCAATCGGTCTGACTGAAATTGTAGGCCTAACCGTCATTGCCTGATTGACGTATTGGGGAAACATGATGTCAAATCTACAAGATTGATTGAGTGCGACATTGGGGTTATGGTGGCCAATTTCAGCTATTTAGTAGCATCGTTCGTTAATTGAGTTTACGAATTAACGCTAACAGATGTAAACCTTAATCGAAACCGTTAATTATGCTGGCATTCTAGTTTAATTATGGTATGGTTTATGTTGTAAAGATAACAGTCAATGACTTAAACTAATTGACTTACATATTAAAGAAAACAAGTTTTTTACGTTACGTTTGTTAAGGTTATTTAAATACGAATGGTTGCCAATTTATAAAGTAAGGAAGTGAGAAGTGTGCCAGTGGTCATTAGCTCATTAATTCCCGTAGTTGCGCCGGTTAAACGCCAAGTGATCAATGTGACGACCCTTGCAAATACGGTTCACTTATATGGGTTACTAGGATTTAAGCAGCAAATTATACCGGCAACGGATCAAATTGTTGCGCCCTTTGCTGGGGTTATCACAGCCGTGGCAGCCAATCAACGGTTAATTGGCTTTCGAGCGGCCAACGGTCTGGTGGGCTGGCTACGGATTGGTCAATTAACCAGTGCTTTGGAATCGCCTACATTTAAGTTCAACGTTAAACCGGGTGACTGGGTGGTTGCTGGGCAGATGTTGGTTGAAGTGATTTCACTACTGACACAACGGCTCCAACCAGTTAAAACGACGGTGGTATTGACGATTAGACATGCGGTTGTTCGTGTTCGAGAACGGTTGCTGGCAGCAAGTAATCAAGTCGATCCGATGGGAACTGTTATCTCAGGTATTACGACCAGTATGGCTGGTAATCATCGGGTCGCAACGATCGGGCCACCCCAAGGTAATTAATTGTTTGACAATAAGCAATCGACGTCCTAGATACGGGGTGTGTCTAGACGTCACGCTTCGACGCAGCCCATTGAATGGGCAGTAGTGGCTGAGGTGTGCGTTTTAATAACGCAGTTAGGGGCAGTGCTGGACGCATGAACAGTACTGGTTCACAAGGTCGCCGTACTAGGAGGTACGGCGTCGCTGATGTTATAAGGTATTAAGATTAAGTAGTTGTGGGTAGCAGTAATTGGTCAGCGATTAAGTTTTGGCAGACTTATAAGCACAACTGCTATCACGGGTACGATTAATTGGGTGCTAACGTAAGTATGGTTACCTAGTTAATTAAGTTTCGTCGGTCAAAGGTTAGGCCGGTATTACCGAGATGGTTGTGGGGGTATAACTACTTCGGCGATCGTTTGATGTCGTGTTATGTTCAAGATAGGTCAATTATTTGGTTTAAGAACGGATCACTTGCTTTTACTTGGCAGTCCAGTTTATCATGACGGTAAATTGTGAAGGAGTGATTCGGCATGAATTCAGCGACATTTAATCAAACTGAATTAGCAAAATATAATGGTCAGGATGGTCAACCCGCATACGTGGCGGTTGATGGTGTCGTTTATGATGTAACGGGGGTTGCAGCATGGGCTGGCGGTAAGCATCATGGTAATCTTGCGGGGCAAGAATTAACTGCAGTCATCGACACCAAATCACCACATGGACGTAAAGTGTTAACGGGACTGACCGTCGTTGGTCAATACGTGACTAATTAAATTATTGAAGACTGGTTGATTGTGACCAGTCTTTTTTTGTGTGGATAGGCGGCTGTTGTGATTGCTTAAACGAGCTTTCACACCAAAATTTTTCGTACTGCGAGGCAAGTATTGACCAATTTTAGGCGGCTGTTTGTGGGTTTGAGACATTGTGTAAAATAAGTGCGTGATGATAATCGATATTCCAAGTAAACGAATAGATAACAAAAATACTAACTTATGATTAGTTAAGACCTGTAATGGTTGCTGGCACGTCTATTGACAGTCATCCACTGTTTATATAACAATGCAAAATAAATTATATAAAGAGTTGAATGTTGTATGAAAAAGCGTGAAAATAGAATTGAATTAAAGGAAAGTTAATAAACTATATTTTAGGTGGGTAAATGATGGAGCGAAAACGGACGAATTTTAAAATGTACAAAATTGGCCGTCGCTGGGCGTTTGCATGTGCCGTTATCTTGACGATGGGCACAACAACGCTGGTGGCTCGGGCTGATGATGGAACGACTGCAACGGGGACTGATACGGCATCAACCAGTTCAAGCACAACCAAATCAGTCACGGCTAAGACACAAACTTTGAAGACTGCGGCCACAACTGAAGCGGATGTGACTAACCAAAATCAGCCGGTTTTAGATACCGATGGTTCGAATTCAAAGACTGCTGCTGGCACAGTGGCTGGAACTAAGGCGGCAACGGATACTGATACAAACGCTACCACCAATTTGGATGAGACAACTAGTGCCAATACTGAAACTGGTTCAGATACGACAGCTGGTTCAAAGACGGCAAAAGAGACGAATGCGACAACCGGTTCAGAGTCGACAAAAGAGACGTCGACCACAACTGATTCTGCCACTGCAACGGCTGCGCGGACAACAACCAGTTCTAATAAAGGTGCGACTACTGACTCAGCTACCAGCAATGATACCGCGGCAACGGCTGCTAAAACTACCGATGCTAGTGCTAAGATTGCCGGTACGACGACTAGTGATAGTGTAGCCCAGCAAACGACGACAACTAAAGACCAGTCGACGACAACTGCAACGCCCCAGACCGTCGCGGTGGCGCTTAGTCAAGCTGTGACCCATGCAAACGATGCCGTTGCCGATGGTGGTAATGTGACGGACGATTATCCGGATCTACATAACATGCTCGGGGTTTCGTCCCAATTCCATATTTTTGCACGGGAAGCGGAACTACATGCCCATACGAATGGGAACGTTGCGGTGCAAAACTTAGTGGGCAACGTTAACTTTGGTACGAACATTATTGAAGAATTATTAGATAAAGATATTTCGTATATTCAAAATATCAGTAATATTGCTGGGAGTTCGTTTGTTTCGGCTGGTGAGACGCGGAGCAATAAAGTTATCTTTGGCGAAAATATTGAGATTGATGTTTCGAATCCTAATCGGCCGATGGTCAACGGGGTCTATATCGACCATTTACTTGCCTCTGAAGTTTATCAAGACAAAGATGGTAACGTCTATATTGATTTTGACAAAGAGTTTGCTAAGTTGGAAAAATTGAGCGCTAGTCTTAGCGAAGCGTCCGCGAACGCCACCTATACGAGTGACAGTTTTGAAGATATGAATCAGCGGGTCATCGATGTGACGGATATGCAACCTGATGCGGATGGACACATTGTGATCAATCTGTCAGCGGATGTTTTAAACACGAGTACGCCGCTGACAATCAAGGGACTATCGGCAGATGCGGATGGTAATACGGTCATTATTAATGTTGATACGGCAGGTGCGACCAACTATCAAGTTAACTCGCAGATCAAAATCATTTATGATGACGGTACGGAGCGGAATAATAAAGAAACTGAAGACTTTGGTGATAACCATTTGCTTTGGAACTTCTATGATTCAACCGCGAGTGACAAGTTAGCAACTGGTGTCATTAGTGTCGACCGGCCATTTCAAGGCAGTATTTTAGCCCCAGCGGCGGAAATTGATGCAAATCAAAATATTGATGGCAACATCATTGCTAATAAAGTCAACGTGAAGGCGGAGACCCATCGTTGGGATTTACAGGATAATGTTGATAATGAAAATGATCCAGAACCAGTTCCGGACTATGAGAAACCGGTACATCCAAGTATTGATGCCGAATTACCAGATGGTGGCGAGGGCGAAGAGCCAGAATACGACAAACCGGTACATCCAAGTATCGACATTGAAATGCCAGATGACGGCGAGGGGGAAGAACCAGAATACGACAAACCGGTACATCCAAGTATCGATATCGAGATGCCAGACGATGGCGAAGAAGAAGAACCAGAATACGACAAACCGGTACATCCAAGTATTGATATCGAAATGCCAGATAATGGCGAAGAAGAAGAAGAGTACGACAAACCAGTTCATCCAAGCATCGATGTTGAAATGCCTGACTTTGACGAGATTGAGGACGAAGAAGAAGCTGAAGACGCAGAAGAAGAATTTGAAGACGATATTGAGGATGAAATCGAAGCTGGTGTGACGCCAGACGAAGTTGTCGACCAAATCGAAGAAGAAGTCGACAATGAAATTACAGCTGACTGGGTCACGGACGAAACTGCGACTGAATTGGAAACGGCGTTTGAGGAAGTTCAAAAAGAAGCAGTGGTTGGCGATCAGATTAAGGATGAGGAAACACTGATCAACTTGATTGACCGGGCAATCGCACAAGCTAAAGCGCATCATAATACGGCGTTAGTAGCGCAATTACAAGCTCTACGAACTAAGGTGGCTAGCGCGTTGGCAGTGGCTAAGGGGCAAGCATTACCACAGACTGATGAAGCGCCAAGTCAGATGATTAGTTTAGCGGGAATCGCATTAGCAAGTACATTAGTATTAGGTGCTGCAGCGGTTAGCCGGCGGAAGCGTCAGTATTAAGCTTAAAATTGTATTTTGAAGCAACTGTTGATTCGGCAAGTTTAATCTTGCGAATCAACAGTTTTTTTGCATAAAAAAGTCACTAAACCAAATTGGTCTAGTGACGCTCAATTCTCTCTACTCCATGACCGACCTAATCTCTTGACCCCAAATGCGCCACTAGTGAAACGTGGTATAAATGCTAACCCCCATTAGCATTTATGATATTTATTATAAATAATTCAGCACATTAGTCAACTTTTATTCGAATATATTTTTAATTTATGTTGAAACCTATTCACAGATAAATTTAATTGACCGACTGAATTGGTCTAAAGTAAGTAACCATAATAAAAAGCTGGATGGTCCGGATGACCATTCAGCTAAGTAATGTTGGTAAGGTTTAATTACGAATTAATTCATTGAAGTTAAATTCGTTCGGAATAAAGTGGGATTCAGTGTATTCAACCTGGCGTCCTTCATCGTTAAATGCGATGCTAATCATATTACCGACGCAATTATTATCACCGAGCGCTAGCTGAGCTTTGTCGAGTTCGTTGGCGGATTCGACTCGTAGCATTCTTTTAACGACAGCAATTTTCAGACCATTTTTTTTGAAGTGTTGATAAATTGAGTGTTGGGCAATGGTCTTAGTCAGAGTGGGAGTGCGCTGGGCGTTAAAATAGTTAATGTCCAGCACTGCCCGAATACCGTCTACGATCCGAACCCGTTGAATAGCATACACTGGAATACCCACTTCAAAAGCGGTATGTGTGCTAAGCGGCTGGTCAACGATTCGTTGCTGAAAGGCCACGACCTCGGTCTGATAATCGAGGTGGCGCTCCGCGTTGAGGCTCTGCAGACCGTTGAGATTATTTAAAGCCAGATTGAATTGCTGGGTTTGTGGCGTGTGCTCCAATAAGACCACCCCGCGCCCCTTAACGCTGTAAACTAGGCCGTCTTTGGCTAGTTGTGCGATTGCCTTACGAACAGCATAGCGACTGCTATCAAATTCTGTAATTAATTCGTCTTCAATGGGTAATCGCATCTTAACGCTGTAGTGTCCCGTGAGAATGCGGTCCTTTAAAACGTGATAGATGTCGCTGAATGTTTGTTTCCCCATTTTAATACCCCCGCTCATCATATAATTAATTTAATTATAGCAAATAATAGTCATTAGCGAGTAAACAAGCGAATAAATATCGATATTTATTCGAATAAAAATTGACAAGCAATCATGTGACCTACTATAATGAAAGCGAAATCAAGTCGGTAATACGGGAGTAGGAGGGGGAACATATGCAAGTTGAACAGCGCACATTAAATACTGCGGCACACCCATTTCAGATCACGGCGTATTGGTTAGACCAAATTAGTGATTTTGAAACAGCTGTTGATTATCCAATCATGATTATCTGCCCGGGAGGTGGCTTTACTTATCATTCTGGGCGGGAAGAAGCGCCAATTGCAACCCGGATGATGGCCGCCGGAATGCATACGGTGGTCTTGAATTACCAATTAATTGTGGGAGATCAGTCCGTCTATCCTTGGGCGTTGCAGCAATTAGGTGCAACAATTGATTGGATTACGACCCAGGCGTCCGCGCACCATGTTGATTGTCAGCGGATTATTCTTGCCGGGTTTTCGGCTGGCGGCCACGTGGTTGCGACTTATAATGGTGTTGCGACCCAACCAGAATTGCGCACACGGTATCATTTGGATCATTATCAAGGCCAGCATGCTGCCATTATTTTAGGCTATCCAGTCATTGATTTGACAGCGGGGTTTCCCACGACTTCGGCGGCGCGTAATCAGATTACCACGGATGCCCGGTTGTGGGCAGCCCAGCGCCTAGTCACACCAGCTAGTAAACCCGCTTTTGTCTGGCAAACGGCGACGGATGAGTTGGTCCCGCCAATCAATTCGTTAAAATATGTGCAGGCCATGCTACAACATCAGGTCGCAACTGCGTATCATTTATTTGGTAGTGGGATTCATGGGTTAGCGTTAGCCAATCATGTGACGCAAAAACCTGGCAAGGACAAGTATTTGAATGACCAGGCTGCAATATGGCCACAATTAGCATTGCGGTGGTTACAAGAACAGGGATTGTTAGCTGGTAATTATTGAAAATAAATCTGGGCGATCAGTCGTGCTTCACTGATCGCCCGTTTTTTGTCAACGATCCTGACACCAATTAATTTTCTGCGGTATAATAATACGAATAAGCTTATTAAGTAAGAAGGAGCGATTGAGATGGCAACAAATCAACACTTGGTCATTATTTCCTTAGATGCGTTAGGATTTCGTGATTTACGCGAACATCAAGCAGAATTACCCGTTCTGAGTGGATTGATGACCGGTGGTACTTGGGTCAAGTCGGTGACAGGCATTTATCCAACACTGACATATCCGTCACATACCACGATTATTACGGGACAGTATCCCAGCGTGCATGGAATCGTTAATAATACTAAGTTACAACCGACACGCCGTTCACCAGATTGGTATTGGTATCAAAAGGACGTTCAAGTACCAACACTATATGATTTGGCACGGCAAAAGAAGCTAACAACGGCGGCTTTTTTATGGCCAGTGACGGCTGGCAGCAAGATTACATATAACCTTGCCGAGATCTTTCCTAACCGCATTTGGACGAACCAAGTTCTCGTCTCGTTGAAGGCGAGTTCACCGCTCTTCTTACTCGCGATGAATCATAAGTATGGGCATCTTCGTAATGGGATTAAGCAGCCCCAACTAGATGAATTCATCACGGCTTGTGCAGTCGATACGTTAACGAATAAGAAGCCGAACCTAACGATGATTCACTTAGTCGACATGGATAGTATGCGCCATCGCTATGGTGTGCGATCCAGTGAGGCCATGGCAGCTTTACACCGGCTAGACCGGCACGTGGGCCAGTTGATTGACGCGACTAAAGCTGCGGGCACGTTTGCGGATACCAACTTTGTTATTTTAGGTGATCACTATCAAATCAATGTGGATCACATGATTCATTTAAATACGTTATTCGCTCAGCAGGGCTGGTTGACCGCACGTCAAGATCAGACGTTTGAAGATGACTGGTCCGTGATGGCGAAGACGGCGGACGGCTCAACGTACATTTATACGCGACCGGAATTTGACCAGTTAGATGAATTGAAGGCCCTGGTTAGTCAGGTGGAAGGTGTTGAGACCATCATTACTGGGGAGGCAGCTGCACGTCGTGGTGCCGACCCCGCTTGTGCATTGATGGTTGAAGCCCAGGAAGGCTATTATTTTACTGATGAAAGTCGACGACCAACTGTGGTTGAACCCGTCCATCCAGCGACACTCGGACAACCAGACCGTTACCACGGGGTTCATGGATATGACCCGACTAAGCCTGACTATCAAACGACCCTGTTATTCAATGGACCAGCAGTTAAAGCTGGTGGGACGATTGAAACGGCTAACTTAGTCGATGAAGCGCCGACATTTGCGCGGTTACTCGGATTGAATTTCGATGGCCCCATGCCGGGACATTGCCTCGATGGTGTTTTTAAAGACTAGACAAAAAAGAGAGAGAGAGGAAAAGCGGGCGGACATCAGCACCACTAATATTGTGGTTAGTGCTCGTTCCGCCTCCGATTGCGATCAGAGGTTCCCGCGAAGTAACTTAATGAAATTTAATAAACAGCAGTGGGGTTGGATCTTTTACGATTGGGCCAACTCGGGCTATGGCATTATTGTCACAACGGCGGTGCTACCCGTTTACTTTAAGGCAGTTGCCCAAAGTAGCGGTGTGACACCGGCTAATGCAACGGCTTACTGGGGTTATGCCAATAGTATTGGGACCTTACTAGTTTCGATTTTGGCGCCCGTCCTAGGTGCACTAGCAGACTATCCCCATGCCAAGAAACGAATGCTCAACATCTTTTCGATACTTGGAATGGTGATGACGCTAGGGCTGAGTGTTGCCCCGACTAGTGCCTGGAAGTGGCTATTAGGTATTTATATTTTATCAATTATCGGTTATTCCGGTGGTAATCTGTTTTATGACAGTTTTCTGACTGACGTGGCGCCAAACGATCAGATGGATCGATTATCGTCATATGGTTATGGGTTTGGCTATCTCGGTGGTGTCTTGGCGTTTATCTTATTCTTGGTCTTACAATTAACCAGTGGTTTTGGTCAATTATCAAGCTATGGGGTCGCGCGGTGGAGTTTTGTCTTAGCCGCTGCGTGGTGGATTATCTTTTACATTCCTTTGTTGAAAAACGTTCACCAAAAGTACGCGTTAGCACCCAGTGCGCATCCGGTGCGTTCAAGTTTCCAACGGGTATGGTCGACTTTGAAACACATCCGGAATTATCGCGCTGCGGCGTGGTTCTTGGTGGCGTACTTCTTCTACATTGATGGAGTCGACACGATCTTTACAATGGCAACTTCGATTGGGATGGATATGGGAATTACGACGACCACGTTGATGATTGTCTTGCTGGTTGTTCAGCTAGTCGCGTTTCCGTTTTCACTGCTTTACGGGTGGTTAGCGAATAAAACGTCGACCCGGACGGGCATCTTGCTTGGTATTATTATTTATTTAGGTATCTGCTTGTACGCGTTGCGGTTGAATAGTACGACGGATTTTTGGATTTTAGCCATACTAGTTGGAACCAGTCAGGGTGGGATTCACGCGCTCAGTCGTTCGTACTTCGGTCGTTTGATTCCTAAGACTAGTGGGAGTGAGTTTTTCGGCTTTTACAATATTCTCGGTAAGTTCTCAGCCGTGATGGGCCCCGTCCTAGTTGGAATCGTGACCCAAATGACGGGGAAGTCAACGATTGGTGCTGCTTCTTTAAGTATTTTATTTGTTGTTGGATTAGTGATTTTCTTGGCTCTACCGCATTTGAACCAGACCAAGTCGGTTTAAGCCAGGGTTTGTTTAATATCATGTAAAAAGAACTTCTTCTAATTTGGAGAAGTTCTTTTTACGTTGCTCAACCTCAAACCATCATGAGTTATAAATTCATTTCCGTATTCCGCTGTAATACAAAATAAATGACAAGCCAACACAATACGCGCTAATTATAACAATCTGAAAGGCATAGCTATCAGCAAGCCTTGGGTCAGTTAATCAGTATGTGTGATTAAGAAAAAGTCTGTTCCAGTCTGGCATAATTTATTGCCAGGCTAGAACAGGCTTTCGGTGTCAAAGATGCTTGTGAGACTGATGCGATTGGCGATAAGTCTGGGCTTGCTTAGTGCGAATATTACGAATTGCAAATAACGTATTATCAATCCGGGGGTGATGATGTGTTTCTAAGACGCTGACTTCATCAAGCAATTGGTTGCCAATTTGCCAGTCGCCAAAGTAGAGATTCCAGATGCCAAGCCAGAATTGTTGGCTCAACCGCCCATCCCAGTTTAACTGGTGACTGTCGATGGCAGTGAACTTGGTTTTCAGATTTTGAGCGGATTGAAAATCATGAAAGTTCAATTTAGTTTGAAATAGTGATCCATAAAAATCGAGTAAGTCGTTGCTGACGTGAAAGGGATCGCCCCAAGCCGTTTGATAACTGGCACAATTGGCGGCCATACGGGTTGTCAGTGGTGTTAGTGCGGCCAAACCGTCGATGGATGCAATAATTGGAATTAGAACGGGCACTAATTTTAGTTCCTGCAGGGTCCAAGTCTTGGCTTGGCGCAGGTGATCAAAAGCGGGCTGGGTCGTGGTTGTCACGCCGACTGAACGATGGTCATAGGATAGCATCAAGATGCTGGCATAACTGGCGATGAGTTGTTCGTAGGCGTGGGGGCTGTGTCGATGTTCGCGAATCCAAGTGGCTAGGGCGGGAAAATTTAGCGTTTCATAAGCGTGACGAATTGTCCAAAGGGCCTGGTCATATGCTGATGGCTGGTAGTTTTGGTGTATGAATCGTAACTCGTCGGCTGAAATTGCTAAGTTATCCAGAATTGCAAAGAGCTTACTGGCGCCAATATCGTTGGCACCACTCTCAAAGCGTGAGGCGAATGAGCGCGAGATAATACCGCTATACACTTCTTGTTGAGTTAAGCCCTTACTTAATCGAATCTGATGAATAGTTTCTCCGATGTTTGTCATCTAGCACTCCTTAATGTGGCATATATGCAACCTACTTGCTGATTGTACCACGGTAATGACGAGTAAGCTAAGTCCATTATCTTAATGGGAGATGGGTTAATGCTGACTTTATTAAAAAATCGGACCCTCCAAACGATTGCTAGTGCAAATTTTTTTACGACGCTGGGGGTGAGTTTGTTCAATATCATTTTACTCACGTACGCAAAGAATTTTCCAAATCCACATTGGTTTGTTGCCATCGTTTCGGTGGTGACAGTTGTGCCGTATGTTTTCGGGGGATTAACGGGGCGACTCGCTGATCAGACGCACCGAAAAACTAACTGGCTGATTGGTACTAAGGTCGTTCAAGCGGGGTTATATCTCGTCTTGGCCCAAGTGATTACTCAGCAAACTGTGGTTGTTTTCTACGTGGTCGTTGCGATTAATTTTATTTCGGATCTACTAGGACGATATGGTGGCAGTATTTTGACAATTGTTATTCAAGACCGGATTGGGCCTGACGATCGCCAACAAGTGATGGGGCTTAATGCGAGCGTAAGTACACTTGTTGAGCCACTGGGTCAAACACTAGGGGTCTTGATTATCGCCCAGTGGCATGATTATGCGTTAGCTGGAATAGTGAATGCGATGACTTTTATTGGGGCCGCTAGCTGCTTGTTAGCCGGACGTTCAGCGATTCAGTCGACTCCCAAAGTTGCTGTACGACCACGACATATTGAGGCCTGGCCCGTGATTCAGCGAGTGATGCTGACGACGACTAGAATGGGCGCAGTCAGTTATCTGGGTATTCTGATGATTTTAAACGTCGCAACGATGAGTATTGATGCGATTTTGAACTTAATGTTTATTGACTTGGCATCCCGCATGCCCGTGAGCTATTCGGTCGCAATTTTAATGGTCAACGTGGTCTTTGTTACCGGAAGCGTATTGGGTGGCATTACTAAAAATACTTGGTTTGATCGGCTCTCGCTGTTTCAATTGTTACTGGCAGCGATTCTAGCGCCGATGCTGACCTATGTGATTTTACTAGTCGTTCCACAACTAATCTTGATTCTTGGGGGCATGTTTGCAGTGGGCTTCATGAGTGGCAAACTGGACCCGAAGATGTTCGCCATCATGATGCCACAAATTGACCCCCTCTTAACAGGGACGGTCTTTGGTACCATCAGTTCGATTGTGACGTTGGCGGCGCCCGTTGGTAGCGTCGGCATCGTTTTATTATATAACTTAGTTGGTGCGACGGCGGCGTGTTCGGTGGTGATTGGTATGAGTGCGCTGGCGTTGATCTGGGCAGTGATGGCGCACCGGCAGTGATTAATTGCTAATCTTTTGTTATTGATATTTCAATTTGGCGTTAGGATGTGGCTATCAGCTTTGTGATGACTTACGAAGGGATTTAGTGAAATGTAGTGCTCAAAAAGCCATCTTGGGACGGCTTACTAACTGAAATGGTGCATTAAGGAAAAGGACGTTAGTTTTGTCCGCTTCATTAGCGCCATCTCGGCAAAACAAAAGCGTGTCTAACCCCCAGCCAGTTAACTTGCTAGGGCGTTGGACACGCTTTTTGATTAAATATTCGATCAGGCTGCTGTGATGAATGAGGTCGGTCAGCAGTTCATTGGTTAAACGTGGAATAGGGCCAAATGCGTCTTCAAATATTGCCCTGTTACACTAGTTGGATTTTGACTAACGGCTAATGGGGTACCGGTGGCGACAATGTTACCACCGTTGATACCGCCCGCGGGTCCCATATCGATAACGTAATCAGCGTTGGCGATTACGTCGAGATCGTGTTCGATGGCAATGACGGTTGCCCCTTGCTGAATCAGTTGGTCAAAGACTTTGACGAGTTGCTGAATGTCGAGCGGGTGCAAACCGACTGAAGGCTCATCGAAGACAAAGAGCGTTCCCGTTTGGCGTTTGCCAATGCGGGAGGTGAGCTTCAGGCGCTGAGCTTCGCCACCCGAGAGTGCCGGCGTACTTTCACCTAATAGTAAGTAACCTAGTCCCATATCATGCAGGATCTGGAGTGTATTAGCGATGGCGGATTGCGCTTTGAAAATTGGTAGGGCCTCGTCAACCGCAAGATCTAAAATATCCGCAATCGAATAGCCATGCCATTTGACGGTCAGCGTCTGTTTATTGTAGCGTTTGCCGTGGCATTGGGGGCAGACTTCGGTGATGTCTGGCAGGTATTGCACATCTAAGGAGATTTGGCCCGTACCACCACAAGTTGGGCAAGCACCCGCAGCGACGTTATATGAAAATTGGCTAGCGGTCCAACCGTTTGCTTGTGCTGCTGGGGTGGCGGCGAATAATTGGCGTAGGTGGTCGAGAATGTTGGTATAAGTGGCGACCGTTGACCGTACATTCTTACCAACGGGCACTGAGTCGACGGTAACAACGTGCCGAATGTGACCATTGTCAAAGGCCTTAACGTGGGTTGGAAGTGGTCGCTTTTTAGCTGTGGCAATCAGTGCTGGAATCAAACTATCTAGTACCAGAGTCGTTTTACCAGCGCCGCTCATACCCGTGACGGTCGTGAAACGGTTTTTGGGAATGCGCGCCGTAATGTCTTGGATGTTAAAGTGATGAGCCACCTCAATAGCAAGGGCCCCCTTTTTCCAGAGTGCATCGTCGGTTAATACGGGGCGTTCACGCAGCGTGGCAGTACCGGTGAGAAATGGCGCAATTAAGGACTTTTTGTCCCGCTTGATGGCTGCGACAGTGCCTTGTCCGACAACGGTACCGCCGTGCTTACCAGCCCCCGGACCAATCTCAATAACATCATCAGCTGCACTGATAATACTAGTGTCGTGGTCAACCACCACGACGGAGTTTCCTTGGGCGACTAGCCCACGGAAAGCTTTGATTAGGCCCGCCACGTTAGCTGGATGAAGCCCAACGGAAGGTTCATCAAGGACATATAGCACGCCAGTCGTGGCGCTGCGCAAAGTGCGTCCGAGCTGAATGCGTTGTAATTCACCAGTTGACAGGGTCGCGCCGGGACGACTGAGTGTGAGGTAGTCGAGTCCAAGTTCTTCCATGGGTTGCAGGCTGAGTAGCAATTCATCAACAAGGGATTGTCCAAGATGATGCATCTTAGTAGGTAGCCACGGGACAATCGTGGTCGCAAAATCATGCAAGGCGGCGACAGTCATATCACTAACCGTCGCAATATTTTGACCATTTAATTCGTAGTTAAACAACTGAGGATTGAAGCGTGATCCGTGACAATCTGGACAAGTATCAAACTTGTAAAAGCGATTCAGCCGAGTAATTGCCCGTTCATTTTTGGTCGTCGCCATACTATCTTCAACGGCGGCAAAGGCGTTCTCGTAGACAGCGTTGTCCATGTGAAAGATTTTACCCTTAGCGCTTGGAATGTTGATGGCAACGGTTTGCTTAGGACCATGCAATACGCGTGTTTTATCGGCTTCACTAAGGTTTTTATACGGAATATCGATGGGAATTCCAATTTCGCGTGCAACGATCGGCATAAAGTTACGTCCAGGCAGGTGCCAAGAAGCAACGGCCCCTTCTTCGATAGTTTGATTTTCATCCGCAATAATGAGTGCCGGGTCAATTTGGCGAACTTGGCCTAGGCCACCGCAAGTCGGACAGGCCCCACCTGAATTGAAGGCGAAATCTTCGGCGCCGGGCGCTCTGAATTTGGCGCCACAAGTCGGACAGGTGACGTAACCATCATTTTCAGCCACATCGAGCGTTGGTAGCATGCGGTGACCATTGGGGCAAACTGCTGAGCTGAGTCGTGAGAAGGCTAGCCTTAAGATATTTAAGCTTTCAGACATGGTGCCGACGGTTGAACGGACGCCGGGAACCTGGGGGCGTTGGCGTAGCGCTAATGCGGATGGTAAGTATTGTACTGAATCAACACTGGCTTTGCCGACCTGATTGATTCGGCGGCGGGTAAAGGTTGACAGGGCGTTTAAGTAGCGGCGGGCCCCCTCAGCGTACAGGACGCCCATTGCGAGTGATGACTTACCGGACCCACTGCGACCAGTAATCGCAACAAATTCGTTGAGTGGAATGTCGATATCGATATTTTTTAAATTATTGACGTGTGCGCCTCGCACTTGAATGTGAGTCGGTAACGTGGTTTGTGGCATGACTAAAACCCCTTTCGTGTCACTTTCTATGCTACAACAAAAGGACGGCTTTGCCTAAGAAAGCGGTGGCAGTATCTCGCGCCCCACGGCTGGGTGAGTATGATAAACTAGGGCTAACGATTATTGGAGGGGGCGATGGTGAGATGTCGAAGAAGCGACGATTAAGTTGGCTGAGCGTGCTCGGACTATTGGCAGGATTTTGTTGGTGGTTTAGCTTAGCAATGCGCGCGGCTGCGGATTATGATATTGACCAATATCAAGTCAATGTAGCTATTCAACGTGATGGTAGTGCGAATGTAACGCAAGCGATGACTTATCAATTTGATGATGATTATCACGGGGTATTTAATGTTCAAGATTTGAAAGGTATTCAGGGGGCCCAGTTGGAAGGGGTCACGACGCAACTGAATGGTGGGGCCACGGTGACGGCGGCGCCAAGTGAAATGGGGGCCAACAACACGTATCAGTTGACCCAAAATGCTGACCGGATGCGTGTCAAGCTCTACCGGCAAGTTCAAGAAGATGATAAGTTACGGGTTGTCTATCGGTATCGGCTTAAAGGGGTCGTAACGAACTATGCAGACACGGCCGAACTGAATTGGAAAGTGATTGGTAGTGGCTGGGATGTACCACTGAATAATGTCAAAATCGTGATTCAGTTACCTGCCAAGAATGTGAGCGCGCTACAAGCTTGGACGCACGGACCGTTGAGTGGTCAGACGAAAGTTGAGCGCGCGGCAGGCCGGGTGACGATGACATTGGGACATAATCCCGCGAACCAATTCGTTGAAAGTCACCTACTATTTCCAACTACGGTCACGGCGACGAATACGCGGACGAATACTGCCAAGCGAAAAGTGACGGTCCAAAAACAAGAAGCTAAGTTGGCACAGGAAGCTAATGAAAAACGGCGACGTAATCGATTACTGCGTCGCGTTATCTTTGGTGCCGCGGTGGCAGGTTGGTTATTGGTCATGATTGGCTATCTTTGGTGGCTGGCTCGTCATCCGGCTAAGCCACATCAGCAACCGATTCCCATCAACCATTCATTTGACGTGCCACCAGTAACACCAGCAGTTGCTGAGTCATTGTGGGCACAGCGGTCGCCGAATACGGATGCTTTAACGGCTGAAATTTTGCGAGCAGCAGCTAATCACGAAATAACGATTGAAACGGTTGCGGGTCACCGAAAACCGGATGTGCGGTTAACGCAATTGAAACCAGTGACTAACTCATTTTTGGCTCACTGTTTTGATAAAATCGCGGTTGACGGGCAGTTCATGTTAACGGATCTCAAAAAATACGGGAAGCGTGATAAGGCTGGTCGGCTGGGCAAATGGTTTAGCCGCTGGCAGACCGAAGTAGACCAAGACGTGGCGGTCTATCAAGACGAAACTAATTATCGGCTTCGTAATCAATGGCTGATGGCAGCAGTTGTCGTGAGTGTTATGGGGATGATTGCCACGGGTGCTGGGTTATTAGTTAGTCCGAAGGTCGTGACCCTGATGGTGATTCCAGCGATAGTGGCCGCGGTGGCTTTCTGGATTGGCTGGATAATTCAACGGCGGCGGATTGCCATCAATACTGACGCAGGCTTGGAATTACGTAATCAGATCAATGGACTACGCCGCATGCTTAAGGATATTGGGCACTTTAATACGGCCCAAGTCGGTGATTTGATTTTGTGGGAACAAATCTTGCCATACGCCGCGGCTTTTGGACTAACCAATCAAGTGACTAAGCAATTGGCGATTGATTTTGGTACGGAAGCATTGGCTACGGGGATGCTCGTGTATTACCCACTCTTCTATGCCAATGGTGGGCTGGACTTCGATTTGTCCGGTGCAATCAACGATAGTTTTAGTGGCGCCTTAGATGCCTCTGGAAGCGCTAGTTCGGCGTCGGGTGGTTCAGGAGGCTTCTCCGGCGGTAGTTCTGGTGGCTTTGGCGGTGGCTCCGGTGGTGGTGCCTTCTAACAAAGTATCAGAAAAGACTTGTACTTTGCGGGCATAATCGGTAGGCTAAGGGGTAGAAAAGGCTTACATGAAATGGATGATTAGTAATGACGATTAAATTAATAGCAACGGATATGGATGGGACGTTTTTAAATGATCATGGTGATTATGACCAGGAGCGGTTTGCCAACGACTATGCAGCGCTACAGCGGCGCGGTATTCAGTTTGTGATTGCCAGTGGTCACCAAGCGGCGGAACTAGCCACGACCTTTAGTGCTTACCCTGAGATGTGGTTGATTGGTGGTAACGGCGCGGAACTGTGGCAACGAGAAGCGGGACTCAAAGCCGCGACGTTCAGTCCCCAAGCGACTCAGCAAGTATTGGCGGCCCTGGCACCGTATCCTGAATTACAAGTGGCATTGTGTGGCACCCAAACGGTCCATGTGTTGGCGCACGCGAACCCGCAGTTTGTAGCTAATATGCGTGACTACTATTACCAATTAGAGACATGTGCGGATTTAACCACAGTTACTGATCCGGTTGTGAAGTTCGACGTTATTTGTCCCGCGGCAATGACGGACCAGTTAGTATATGAACTTACCCCTAAGCTCGCTGGCATTGCCGTACCCGCTTCAGGTGGTCAGGGCAGTATGGACTTGATTCAGCCGGGAATGCACAAAGGCCGCGCCCTCAAACAGCTTGGTGAACAGTTGGGTATTCTGCCGGATGAGATGTTAGTCTTTGGCGACGGCACCAATGATCTTGAGATGTTTCACTATGCGACCCATGCGGTTGCCATGCAAAACGCGCCTGAAAACGTCCAAGCCAATGCGACAGCGGTGACAGGTACCAATGTGGACAATGGTGTATTGGATTATATTGAACAACATATTTTGAGTTAACTTTGTGAGACCAGTATTTTGCTAACTTGAGTTACTTGGTGTGCGTGATGATCGTCAGGCGGGGCTTTGGTCGCGCAAGCCGGTTTGTTGAGTCACTAGACACGGTTAAAACTGGTGTTTACGGGTGGGGTTAATTTAGATTGTTTATGAAAATAATGAGATGCTTTCAGAAAATCACGTATGGTTTTGATTGCCAAACGAGCTGAAAGCATGCTAAAATTAAGATTATATAATTAACGACACAGAGGTCTGGAAGGTTTGTTTAATTCCGACCTCTTTTCTATCGGACAATTTCACTTTAAAAAAGAAGAGGTAATGGAATGCTCACCGTAAATAATGTTAGTATGCAGTTTTCAACACGTAAGCTTTATGAAGATGTCAATTTGAAATTCACGCCGGGAAACTGCTACGGCGTTATTGGTGCCAATGGTGCTGGTAAGTCGACGTTCTTAAAAATTTTGGAAGGTAAATTACAACCGACTACTGGGACGGTCTCGATGGGGCCTAACGAGCGGATGTCTAGCTTGAATCAAAATCACTTTGCTTTCGAAGATGAAGAAGTGTTAGCAACTGTTATTCGTGGTCACGAAA
This sequence comes from Lactiplantibacillus sp. YT640, assembly GCF_049745435.1. NCBI lineage: Bacteria > Bacillati > Bacillota > Bacilli > Lactobacillales > Lactobacillaceae > Lactiplantibacillus > Lactiplantibacillus sp. YT640. The sequence continues at coordinate 84,784 of NZ_JBMNVY010000005.1, read as the reverse complement.
AGTTGTATGAAATCATGATTGAAAAAGATGCGCTGTATGCCAAGCCTGATTTTAGCGATGAAGATGGGATTCGGGCCGCTGAATTAGAAGGCGAATTTGCCGAAATGGATGGCTGGAACGCGGAGTCGGAAGCGGATCAGTTGTTACAAAACCTTGGTATCGATGAATCGATGCAACACATGAAGATGAGCGAGTTGACTGAACCGCAAAAGGTGAAAGTCTTATTAGGTCAAGCGCTATTTGGAAGCCCCGACGTGCTATTACTGGATGAACCGACGAACGGGTTGGACGTCCAATCAATTAGCTGGTTGGAAGACTTTTTGGCTGGTTACGAAAAGACTGTCATCGTCGTTTCTCATGACCGGCATTTTCTAAATCAAGTTTGTACCCACATGTGTGATGTCGACTTTGGCAAGATCACACTATTTGTTGGAAATTATGATTTTTGGATGGAATCTAGCCAGTTAGCGGCCAAATTGCAAGCGAATGCCAATGCCAAGAAAGCTGACCAAATTAAAGAGTTGCAAGAATTCGTGGCGCGATTCAGTGCCAATGCTTCGAAATCTAAGCAAGCCACTTCACGGAAGAAACAATTGGAAAAAATTACGTTGGATGATATCAAACCATCATCACGTAAATATCCGTTCATTAAGTTCACGCCAGATCGTGAAATCGGTAATGACCTTGTGAAGGTCGAGAACGTTTCCAAGTCGATTGAAGGCGTTAAGATTCTTGATAATATTAGCTTTACGCTCCGTCCTAATGAAAAAACGGCGTTGATCAGCCGCAACGACTTGGCAACGACAACGCTGATGCAAATTATTGCTGGGTCGATGGAACCAGATAGTGGCACGGTGACCTGGGGACAAACGACTTCGCGGACTTATTTGCCTAAAGATATTAATGAAGAATACGCGGGTAGTGAATTGCCAATTATTGATTGGCTACGCCAGTTTGCATCGAAAGAAGAAAGTGACAATACTTTCTTGCGAGGTTTCCTGGGTAAAATGTTGTTCTCTGGTAGCGATGTTGAACGACCAGTGAATGTGCTATCTGGTGGTGAAAAAGTACGGGGAATGTTATCAAAGATGATGCTTAGTCGGGCTAACGTCTTATTATTAGATGATCCGACCAACCATTTGGACTTGGAATCCATTACCGCACTGAATGATAGTCTGATTGATTTTAAAGGCGCCATCGTCTTTACTTCTCATGACCATGAATTTATTCAAACGATTGCCGACCACATTGTCGAAGTGAGTGCGAAAGGCGTTGTTGATCGTGGTGATACGACTTATGATGAATACTTGGCCCATGAAGCAACACAGGGCCGGGTGCAAGATCTTTACTAGTTAGTCGTGGAATCCGAGAAATCTAAACAAAATCACGTGTGAGCGTCCCTCAATCTGGTATGATTAATGCATATCAGATTGGGGGATTTTTTTATGACGCCGGAAACCGAACAATTATTACGACGCTGGTACATGGGGCAGCTCATCGTGTTATTTGGTGCGGCCTTTATTCAACTATTTACGTTTGATGGTGGTGTGTTTTTCCCAGTTGGTGGTATGCAGTTGCTGATATGGGGACTGTTAGCTTGGTGGCCAGCTGCCGAGGAGGATCAAGCACAGTGGTGGCGTTTGCGACATGTTAATTATTACGTCCAAACAGTGCTGCAGTTCACACTCTTGCCGATTTTACTGGCGAACCTCGTGGCTTGGTTAAGTCAGCTGTCATGGTTAGACGAACAGGGACTGATTGCTGTGGGGATGGCTTATTTAATGGTCGCATTCGTGCCGGTGGTAGTGGTGGTCACTAAACCGATCGAATCTGTGATTGGCCGGATTGCGGTCTTAATTACGGCTATTTTTAGTGGCGTCGTCAGTGCGCAGCAGACTTTTCTGATTTTACCGAATCTGCAAGCACCATCAGTGTTCGAGATGGTCAGTGATACTGGTATTTTAGGCGCCCTAGGCTTTGTGATTGCTGTTGGGGTCTTACTGTGGGGATGGGGATTAACGGGCCCATCGTGGCGGTTTAATCGTCAGGCTCAAACTAGTTTAGTGGTTGGGCTGATCGTGGTGGGGACGGCTTTTAGTTTATGGAATGCTTTTAGTGCGGGTGGTTCGTGGGCGACGACGTTCACACATTGGGACTTCCAGCTACGGTCAGCGACTTGGAAAATGTTTTTGAGTGGGTTAGAACCGGGAATCGCGGAGGAATGGTTGTATCGTTTTGCCGTTTTGACCTTGTTATTACAAGCTTTTCGGCATCGGCGTCACCAGCTCGACTGGGCAGTGTGGCTAAGCGGTGGCCTATTTGGAATGTGGCATATTACAAACGTTTTTGCGGGCCAACCCTTGTCAGCCACGGTTGAGCAAATCATTTTTGCAGCGACGCTAGGCTGGTTTTTAGCCTCGACGTACCTGTACTCAGGTAGTATCTTGTTACCGATGGTGATCCATGCCGCCATTGATATTTTGAGCATGATGGCATCGGGTAGCCAGACGATGGTTAAGCCGAATGCGTTCGAATGGCAAACAATCGGTGCTACTGTCATTATTTTTGTTGGCATAACGATTTATTTCTTGACCGGTTCCCGGCGACAAGTTATTCAAGCACATGTCAATCAACGGCTTTTAGCTCAATAAAGACCGACTGTTAAGGCCGTAGTGGACGACTTTGTTCGTTAAAGATAAACTGGGTGTCCGTAATCAGAGACGATTAAGCAATACTAGGCTAACTTTTAGTTGGTTTAGACCAGTTGTAACATTTTTGTAATCTTCGTGTTATCTAAACGCAATGCTGGCTCGCTATACTAAAGGCAGAGTTATGGAGCAATACATACGCTTTGTCAGCGGATTTAGGTTGGGAGCCGGATCGATTTACTTTGTCAGGACATTGTTAATAAGCAATTATTGATAGTGATAAGTAGCTCAATTAGCTGAATCATAACGTTTGACAAGCATTTATACCTCTCGGGATGGGCTGGGTCCATGACGAGGCACATACACAATGGCAAGCTTGGGGTTTGCAAGTCGATCAGAGAAAGGGACGGTTGGTTACCGGCCCTTTTATTGTGGTTAAAATTTGTGGGAATTGGATTTAGGAGGACGAAATGAGAACGCTACATAAAACGTTAACACGGTTATTACAGGCAGACTTGATTCCGATTGCGCATGTTTCATTTAATGAGATGTATACCGGCTATAGTCGCCGCTATGATACCGTAGTTTTTGTTAAAGTTTTCAGTCCGGATTGCGAACGTAAATTTAGAACTGAGCAGCAAGTGACAGCGCAACTCACAGACCGGGTCTTAGCCAGTTTTCAATTAGCAAGTCGCGAGTGGGTGTTGGTGTTGCGAGATTGGCAACTAACTCCTGTACCGACAACTTTGACTCCAGCGCTCGTTTACCAAATGGGTCAGGTAGTCTCCAGGTTTCACCACGCAATTCAACTTCCAACAACCGCAGACCTGATGCCGGTTCTGGATTTCGATGGGATGGTCGCCCGGGTCGAGCGGTTAAAGACTAGTCCCCATTACGACGCGCTGGTGTCCTTATTACCATACTTTCTCGACCACCGGACGATGATTAAAACCGCACTAGCACCGCAACCAGTCATGACACTGCATGGGGACATGGGTACTCGTAATTTTCGCTACCATCATGGTCAGCTTGTTCTGATTGATTTTGAACGATCCCGTCACGGGTACGCCCTCGAGGACTGTTTGAAATTCTTTTTTGAAGATCTTCAACAATCTTCAACGTTGATTCAAGCTTTTTGGGCTGGTTATGGGACAGACTTACAAATACCACCATTAGTGACACAGTGGTTACTGTTACAATGTAGTACTGGGATATTTACGTACGTTAATCAGATTACTGACCCCCGATTTGAAGCGGTAGGAACTGCGATGCTGGCACAGGTAACTTTGCCAAATCATTGAGAGTGGAACGAAATAATTTACATTTGCCAGTAGATTATTATAATTAACGAATCAATAATAATTTGGAGATGGCAATTTGACTCAGTTTGAAACGGAACGGTTGATATTACGACCAATGACAGCGGCGGATCATGATGCGTTAGCGGACATGATTTTTGATCCGCAGGTTGTCGCTTATTTACGTTACCGACGGGTTCAGAGTCCGGCCACGTTCGAGCAACTGTTTACGACGCACTTTTTGGCAGACACGACCACTGTTTTTGGCATTGAACGTCGCCGTGATCATCAACTAATTGGGTTTTATGAGTTTCATGGTAGTGGTGCGACTGGTGAATTGACGTACGCTTTAAGCCCAGCTGCGTGGGGGCACGGTTATGTTGCGGAAGCCGGCAATTGTTTGATGCATTATGGGTTTGAAACGCTGAACTATGAGACCATCGAGGCTCACTATGCGAGTGCCAACCCTAATTCTGGCCGAGTGATGGCTAAGATGGGCATGCAAGCGGCTGGAGAACTGCACACGTTTACCAGTGATAAAGGTGAAGTGATCCACGTCATGCGGTACTTACTGACCAAAGCAACCTGGCGCCAACTTAGTGCTTGACCTGAAACGCGTTTCAGCAGCTATACTAAAATTGTTGCGACAGCTTGCAACACACGCTTAAGACTTATGATCACCATTCTTTCAGCCAGAATGGTGGTTTTTTAGGCTGTTGTTGTCCCTAAGTGAGCTAAAGTCAAGGATGGCCAGCTTCGGTCCGCTGGGAAAGGGGCCGTTTAATGTAAGTTTATATGTCCACGAATGTGATTGTTGTTAGGGCGGGTTTTCGATATAGTAGACCTATGAATTGAGAGGGCGTGATCAAATGACGGCAACAATTACAATTCGACCGCTTCAGCGCGCAGAATTAACAACGCTATGGCAACTAGGTTTTAGTGATCTAGATGCGGAGTGGACGCGCTGGAATGGACCGTATTTTCATGACCAACTACCGACTCAAACAGACTTTGAGACAATTATTGGCCCCCGTGATTGGCTGATTCGACCGCGTAACTGGGTCATCACACGGGATGGTGTGATTGTCGGCAGTGTTAATTGGCACTTTGTGGATGGTTCCCTCAAACGCTGGTTAGAGGTAGGCATCATTATCTATGATCAGGAGCATTGGGGTGAGCATATTGGGCGCACCGCGTTGACTAAATGGTTGACCCACTTATTCCAAGAGGAGACGACTTTGCCGCACATTGGATTGACAACGTGGTCGGGGAATACGCGGATGATGCGGTTAGCGGAAGCCGTGGGATTAAAGCAGGAGGCCCGGATTCCACAAGTTCGTTATTGGCAAGGGCAGTATTATGACTCGATTAAGTATGGGGTTCTAAGGAATGACTGGCAAGTACAAAAAGATTAAAAGAAAACGTTTGTTCCCCTTGTGAAAGTACGGTATGATAGAACCGTACTTAAAAAGACGGGGTGGAAGAGAATCATGGTGAAATTAATGCGACGCGTTGGCATAGCGGGTCTCTTGAGTTTGAGCTTACTGTTGGGTGGTTGTAGCTTGTTAACGTCTGGTACGGATACAACGAGTTCGACGACTAGTCAGCAGTCTGAATCCAGTCGTAATCAAACGACCAGTGCGACTGGTAATACGCAACAAACTTACAAACAACTGGCAAAAATGACTTATCAATCGGGCAGTGCTGCGGCCATCAAAGTTAATAGCGGTAAGAGTACGCTGGCAGCGAGTCAGTGGAAAAATTCTAAGATTGATTACGGTAATTTAGATTCATTGAATCGGACAACCACGGACACGGCTTATTTGAGTAAGGCCAATTTAGGACGGTCTGAAGGACGGACGGCGCAAACGTGGAGCCCAACTGGCTGGCATAATCAACCGATTACCGTTAATGGTAAGCGGGTCTATCCGCAAAATCGCGGGCACTTGATTGCTTACACGTTATCCTTTAACTTGACGTCTAATGGGCAGTATCGCGCTGGTGAAGATGGTAGCTTAGATAACCCGAAAAACTTGGCAACTCAGACGGCCTACTCGAATCAAAAAACGATGCAGATTTATGAAGATCAGGTGCGCACGGCGTTAGAACAAGGTAAAAAAGTCATTTATCGTGTGACGACGGTTTTCCGTGGCAACGAATTGATGCCTCGTGGTTACTGGTCGCAAGCAGTTTCAACCGATGGCAGTGTCAATTTCAATGTCTATATTTGGAACGTTGAACCTGGCGTTAGTTTCGACTATGCTACTGGTCGCGGGAAAGCGGATTCGACGATGCAGGTTGCTGGGGCTGATAAAGTCAGCAGTAGTCAGAATACGAGTCGCTCGTCTCAATCGACGACCACTAGTAAGCAAGTCGAGCGCGAGTTGGTTAAGTATGCTTACAAATATGTGAAGAAGGCGTTGAATTAAGCGGCAAGACAGTCATCTAGTTCAGCATAATGGGCACGGTCGGCTGTTAAACGTCGTTGTTTCATACAACAATTTAATCTAAATGTCCTGTTTTACGACAAAAGGTTCAAAGTAGGACTAGCAAAGTTTCACTGAGCGATTATACTGTAGTTATTCGAGTTACTTAACCGCCGTTAATTTGCTGATGTTTCTGTCATTATTAACAAGTAACGCGATGTCTTAGATCATGGGGCCTTCCCAAACACCTATGATTTTCCATACAACGGCTCCGGCTCCCAACCGGACGTTGCTATCAATCGTTTTGATTGCTAGTACTAATTACCCTTGGAGACGTCTGACTGCGTGGTCAGGCGTCTTTTTTTGCGTCAAATGCGACAAAAATAATAATTTGTCGCGTTTATCGACAAAGTGTATTTAGGTGTTGCAAACGGATTCAAAAAGCTTTATCATTGATACATTCGAACATTAGAATATAAGAATATAGGAGGCTAATCGCATGGTCAGTAGTGAAGAAGCACTGCAAGAATTTCGAGAAACAATTCCGATCTTTGAAGTCTTAGCCGATGAACGGCGTCAACAAATCATGATTGAACTTTCGCAACACGCGCAGGGCATGACTGTTGGTGAATTAACTGAACGGATGCATATTTCGCAACCGGCCGTTTCGCATCAATTGAAGACGTTAAAGGAACGACACTTTGTCGCAGTTGAACATCAGGGGACCCGTAACTATTATCGGGTGACGTTTGACGCGCCACTAACGCAAGTTGAGCATTTGATTCACACGCTTAAGGCGGACTTGGAATTGAAACCGTACTTGCACTAAACTGCATGAACACCAGCAATCGTTGCACGGGGATGCAGCGGTGTTTTTATGGTAACTATATTCTTCTATTCGAATATAAGAATTTAAAAACGGGGTGATGGTAATTTCAATTCGTACGGAGCTGGATTTACAGCGGGCGATGTACCAATTGTTGGAGCAACGTTCAATCTCACAAATTACGGTTGAGCAGATCTGTAAGCAAGCATTTATACATCGCAGTAGTTTTTATCGTTATTATACGGATAAATTTGATTTGCTCAGGCAGATGGTGATGCACACGTTAGATGAACTATTGGCTGCTGAGCGAACTGATACGGTTGGTTCGGCAATTATGTCGACGTTTATCGGGGCGCACACGCAAGTTTTACGACATTTATTAGTGACGAACAATGAGGGTGACAATACCCGTTCTCAACAAGTGATCAATGACTGTTTTGTCACGGTCGCCGAGACGGGAGCGGATGATCGGGTTTTTGCGATGATTCGCCAGTCGCAGCATCCCGATTTGACGGCGTACTTAGTCAGTGGGGTCGTCACAAGTATTGTCCAGTGGCTCAATAACGGTCATCGTGATGGTCAGGCGGCCAGCACGCAGGCGATGATTCAGGGGACGCTTGCGACGGTGTTTTCACTTGAGCAACACACAGTTTAATTATTTGAAGGAAGGTTTCAGGTTGTGAAAATGATACGCGACGAATGGCGGTCAATTCGTCATAGCAAAATACTATGGATTTCAGTTTCAGTCATGATTTTGATCCCGTTTTTATACAGCATCTTCTTCTTGAAGTCGGTGTGGGATCCATATGGGGATACGCAAAACTTACCAGTGGCTGTCGTTAATGAAGATAAGTCAGTGAACTATCAAGGCGAAAAGTTTGCAGTTGGTAAGCAAGTCGTGACGAATTTAAAGAAAAATAACGATTTAGATTGGCACTTTGTGTCGGCTAAAAAAGCCAAGCAGGGATTGAAAGACCGGAAATATTACACGGTCGTCACGATTCCTAGCAATTTCTCAAAAAATGCCACAACGATGACGGATACCAATCCGAAAAAGATGAACTTGCATTATGAGACGAACGAATCGTTGAATTATATTGCTAAAGTCATTACCGATACTGGTGTTTCACGAGTTAATAAGAGTATTCGGGCGCAAGTCACTAAGGCCTACGCATTAGCAATTTTCAAGCAGATTCGGACTGCCGGTAAAGGCTATCAAAAAGCCGCCGATGGGGCTACCAAGCTTAAAGATGGTGGCGTCGAACTGCAGGATGGCTTGACGACGTATACGACGGGTGTTCATACGTTGAAGAACGGGACGACTGAGCTGAATACGAAAGTGCAGCAATTACCTGCTGGGATTGCTAAGCTTGCTGATGGTGGTAGTGCGTTGAAGACCGGTCTGGATACGTTGAATAGTAAGACCGGGGCGTTAGCCAGTGGTGTTAGTCAGTTATCAGATGGTTCCGGGCAGGTTACTAGTGGGCTTGGAACGTTGAATGGTAAGACTGGTGCGTTGGCTAGTGGCGTCAGTCAGTTGAAAGATGGTTCCAGTCAAGTCACAACTGGGCTGACTACGTTGCAAGGAAAAGTCGTCCCAATGGTGAGTGGTGTCAGTCAATTGACAAACGGCTCAGCTCAAGTTTCTAATGGTCTACAACAACTTGACTCAAAATTACCGACAATGCAGATTGGATCGCAGTCGATTACCGAAGGATTGTTAACATTAGGCAATAAAGCCGGGACATTAGCTGGTGCTGTTAATTTGTTGACAGATGGTTCAGGCAAGGTCACGACTGGACTAAAGAATTTGAATGACAAAACCGGGACAATCAGTAATGCAACGGGACAGTTAGCAGATGGATCCCAAAAGGTCAAAGTCGGAGTTGCCACATATACTGATGGTGTTTATCAGCTGACGACTGGTTTAACTAAATTAGATGGTCAAACTGGAAAATTGTCTAGTAGTGTTTCGCAACTTTCTGATGGCTCAACAGAATTGGCTAGCGGAGTTGCAGATTATACAGCGGGTGTTGGTACCGCCAATGATGGTGCCAGCCTATTGAAATCAAATACTACTAATTTGAGCAGTTCTGTTAACGATTTAACAACCGGTGCGCAAACAGTCAATGCCGGTGTTAGCGATTTACAAACAAATAGTGCGAAAATTTCTGATGGACTGGATCAATTGTCAGCCGCAGTAAATGATTCAGCGACTAAGACAAAAATCGAAACTTTGAAGACAGAAATGGCACAATTTGAACAGGCATTGGCAGCTAGTCAAAAAGAAATTGCTGCTAACACGAAGAGTAGTAATAATAACGATGCTTTAAATACCGCGTTAAAATCCTTATCAAGTAACGTGGATGCTTTAAGTACTTCCAAGTCGCCAACGCAAGCTGATATTACGTCACAAATCAATAGTAAAATAGATGGTTTAAAGTCGTCACAGAATTTAACTGATACCCAGGTTGCGGCAATTAAGGAAAGTCTAAAAGATGTTGGACAAAGCACGACGACTACTACTAATGCGCAACAAGTTCAAAATTTGCAGAGCATCCTATCAAAGGTAGAGTCATTAGTTGCGGAGAACACCTCGGCAACAAGTAATTCTAATGCTGACTTAGTAACCGAGTACGGAAAGATTGAAGCTGGGATGAATACCATTATTTCAGACATTAGTTCCACGACTTCAGGAATTAGTCAACTTGCCAGTGGCTCAGAACAATTAACCACTGGGCTGAAGAAGCTGCAAAGTGGGACTGATGGTTTAAGCAATGGATTGACAGAATTAAATATGAAAGTCCCTGGATTAGTTAGTGGGATTGAGTCGTTATCAACAGGTACAAGTAAATTGGCTTCACAGTCAGCTCTGCTTAATAAAGGTGCTAATAATTTGAGTACTGGACTCACCACACTTAATGGCGCGGTTCCAGAAATTACTGGCGCAATAGGCCAATTGAGTAATGGTAGTCAGCAATTGAATGCTAATTCAAATGATCTGAACCAAGGTACCACACAACTGGCGACTGGTGCTGCGCAACTGAATGGTGGAATTCCAACATTGGTTTCAGGTGTCGAGCAGTTGTTTAGTGGTTCCCAAACGGTCACGGGTGGATTGAAGACAGTCAACGGCAGTGTTCCCGCAATGATTACCGGTATAAATAAATTGAGTACTGGTTCTCAAACCCTCACTAATGGTATTAACACAGCACAAGGGGGAGTTAGTCAATTACTAGTTGGTTCTAACAAAATTACGACTGGGTTGGTAACTATGAATGGCAAAGTCCCTGAGTTAGTCAGTGGTGTCCAACAGTTGCAAGTTGGCTCTGGCAAGGTAACAACTGGTTTAGTTAACCTTAATGGACAAGTGCCAGTTCTGGCTAGTGGTGTTCAACAACTCTTTGCCGGTTCAAGTAAGGTCACAAATGGTTTAGTAACGTTAAACGGTCAAGTACCAGTCCTAGTAAGTGGTATCCAACAACTTGACACCGGTGCCGGTCAACTAAACAGTGGTTTACAAACCTTACAAGGTAGTACCGGTCAATTAACGAGTGGTGTCAGTCAATTAAATGACGGGGCCACCCAGCTTGACAACAACTCTGCCAAACTCCTATCCGGGACAAAGCAGATCAAGAACGGTAACAAGACACTCGCGACTTCCTTACAAGAAGGTGCTGATCAAGTTAACGCGACACCATTAAAGAACGCGAATGCGAAAATGATGGCGGCGCCAACTAAGACGTCCTATAAAGACTACACGCACGTGCCAAACTATGGTCATGCGTTAGCACCTTACGTCTTGTCACTGGCCTTGTATGTTGGGGCAATCGTCTTCAACTTCGCTTATCCAATTCGACGGATTGCGGATGACGACGGCACGCCAACACAATGGTTCTGGAGTAAAGTTGCCGTTGGTGGTCCCGTAGCACTTGCGATGGCGGTCATCGAAGCGACAGTGTTATTAGTTGCTGGTTTGAAACCAATCAGTGTACCTGAATACTACTTGACGGCAATCATGATTGCCTTAGCGTCAATGTTCCTAGTCATGTTCTTATCGATGCTATTCGATAACCCAGGACGGTTCGTCGCAATGGTTATCTTGATGCTACAACTTGGTGGTTCTGGTGGGACCTTCCCGATGGAAATTACCAACAAGTTCTTCAACGTTATTCACCCATACTTGCCATTAACGTACTCGATTCAAGCGTTCCGGCAAGCCTTAACTGGTGGTTGGGGTAGTGGTATTTTCTGGTCATCAATCGTTGTCTTAGCAGGAATTACGATTGTGTCGCTGGGATTACTGTGGGCTTCCATGGTCTTCCTCAAGCAACACGATATGCAAGTTCCAGCCGAGGCTGAAATTCAGATGAAAGCTGGTAAGTAATTACTGGTAATCATATTATCGCGCTTCCAAGACGAAAAACCGCGTCTTGGGGGCGCGGTTTTTTTCTCGAAAAGGGTTAAATTTTAATTTTACTGATACCATAATTCGAAGACATTACTTTTTTCTACGAGTGAGCGCAACTAATGAATAACTAGGCACATCTAATCGCGTACCAGGCCAATTGTGCGGCGATAAACCCGACTCCGATGCTATCTCCAAGGTATCTGATTAGTAATTTAGCCGCTGCCTTCCACGCCTTTCTTTGGATTAATCCTTGAATGCCTCCGCGTAATAATGCTTGGAAAGTTTGGTAGCCAATCATGTCCAATAATTGATTTTTCATACAGGACCAAAAACTTCTAGTTTGAATACTATTTAGCTTGCCTTGGTTGAATTGCAAATTTCGCTTGTATTCATATTTCATTATCTCGTTGATATGCTGCAATTGGTTCTGGTTATTGGAACCGTATTTTGATACTAAAGCGTTCACATCTAAGTTTGTTGCTAATCCAGTCTGGGGATCATACCGAATGCTATTTGATACATCTGCTAATTCTTGAGCGATACAATCTATGGCTTGTTGTGACGATGACGTCGTATTGGCAGAAATTTTCAAAGTTATGGTAGTAGATATTAGGATACTGCTCAATAAAATAATGATCAAAGTAAATTTGTGAATGTTAGCTTGACTGGTATAATTCATTGGACTTCCTCCTTATTCCGGTAGTGTACATTTTTGAATTGCGTATGTATAATAAGACAAAACGAAACCGGTTTCAATAGATGGGAGTAGGATATGATGGCTGTTTTTAAATCAAGTTTCAAACAAAGCATGATTGTTTTTGGAATATCAGTTATTTATTTTTTTGTTTTACATGGTGGATATGATCTTCTCACACAATACAAATATTGGTTTACAGAATACTGTGCTAATGTTTTGGGTATTTCCATTATTTATTTTGTAATGTCACTAGTTTTCAATTATAGCATCATAATATGGAAACTCTATTTTAGAAAGCATTGAGATAGTAATCTGCTTAATAGTGTGTTTACTGACGCTAGAGTACGCAAAAAGGCCCAGGTCAAAGAAAACCTGAGCCTTTTCGATGTAGATTTAAAGCATTTAAATAATTAATCTCCAAAAATGCAGCAATCAATCCACTTTCAATACACTTTGACGTTATGGTGATTCATTCACCAATGCTAGAAATATTGATCTGAGCGATATGTAATCGTTCTTGAATAATCATATCAGTAATTTAGTAGAATTATCTTGGGACATATTGGACACATGCTTTCAATTGGTTGTGATCAGCTTGGTTGCAGCATGGCGCAATATGTCCTTTTATCATACATAAAAATGGTGTCGATGGATAAAATTCATCAATATTTTAAAGCTAAATATCTGAAAAAATAGATGACATATGATTATCCTATGCTATCATATAAGGACAAAGTATAATACCGGTAAAAATTGGGGAACGTATTATGAAAAGGGGTAGTTTAACTGTGTTACGTGCACTATCGTTATCGGCTGTAGGGCTGATTGTGTCAATTTTTTTCCATGTTGTAAATGCCAACTCGAGTACTTTTACAGAGCAAAGCGTTACAACTGAACAAAACGTGATTTATGACAAAGATGGCAATCAGGTTCCGCTATTTGATGCATCATCTCAAGAACCAGTTATCGAAGACCGGGGCCCGAAACAACCAACAGCCGTCAAGCGATTGGGTAAAGGGCAATCTTGCCAAGTAAATAAATTTTCTGGTTCAAGAATACGCTATGGCAGATATATGGGTGGTGTAACTGGAAACGCTAAGAACGTTAGCTTTTCAGAAAAAAAGGGTGCTTTTACAGGGTACATTACTGATCGTCCTGATCTAAGCACTGTGGCACAGTATTTTACAGCAACTCCAAGTGGCGGTCCTTACCACGCCGCCTTCCATGGTCTTCTTTACTTTGAGGCTGACAATCCAGTACCTGGTCCAAACTATTTTATGCAAGTTCACTAAAACCGTAATAATTTGCCCGCAACGGTATAAAGCCGACTATGCAGTCAGCTTTATGTATTTATCCAATACGCGTTGTGCTAGTTACTTTGTCATGAAACAATTATGACAGCTGACTTTTTCCGGTTGTTATCTGAAAGTATTAAAATCGGTGCTAATGTCTTGCCAGTGGCTAAGCCTAAGTTTGACGATTTGCTGAATGACTAGAATAACCTATCTAGAAAATAATAGTCGATTGCTGCATTCGGAGTTGTTCAGGTGTTAAAAAGGTAACTGCCAAAACGAAAATGTTGTGCGGTTGGTATTAGTGAAGTTAGGCGTTAGTTGGTAAATGGTTTTTTATATGGTACAAGAAAGGCTCGGGTACGCTAACCCGGGCCTTTTTGGTATAGTTTCAAAGTATTAAAGAATTAATCTCCAAAAATGCAGCAATCAATCCACTTGCAAGACTAACGTTGCTACCAGTCAATCCTAGTTTTGCCCTGCTTCAAGTCGTTTAACATGCAAAACACTAACCAAAATGGCGATCGCCAACACGAATAATAGCAAGAAATCCAACTTGCTCCCCATAATCGTTCCAGTTACGGTGGAATGATGAATTTCATAGCCGGCAATTACAGCGGACATAATACTGGTCCCGATTGAACCGGCGTATTGTTGCATCATACTGAACATCGAGTTTTGATCGGATTTTTGAGGCAGAGGGACGCGGGTGCTACCATCCGAAATCGCAGTCCCAAAACCAGTATTAAAGCCGACGCGTAGTAGCGCGTAAATGACAGCCATGATGATGACTGTGAAATAATCGGTTGTCAGCCAGAATAATAGTAAGGCGGCGCTCGCCATGATGGCACTAAATGTTAATAAGGTCGTTGGGCCTTGTTTATCGTAAATTCGACCGGCGATTGGCCCAGTGATGGCGCCGACGATTGCGCCGGGAAGCATCATGAGCCCCGCCGTCATGGCCGAAGCCCCAAGGACGGTTTGGGCGAAAAGTGGCAGGACGAACGATAACCCGATATTAATGAATTGTAAACCAAAGTAATTAAATAGCCGAAGTCGCAAGATTGGCAATTTGAGAATTGAATAATCAATCAGTTGGCGACGCCCCTTGATGGCGTACGTCACCATTGCACCAATCATCACGATGCTCCACAGACACCAGAGGCCGAAGTTCGGCGACAGCCAGCCGTGAGTTCCCGCGTTGTTAAACGTGAACAACAGACTAGTGAAGGTGATGGCTAAAAGGATTGCGCCCAGATAGTCGAATTTTTTATCGCCAACACCTAAGGCCTTCCCCGAAATGTTGAACGCCCCTAAGATTGCCAGTAATGCCAATAACGGTACGATACCAACGAAAATTGCCCGCCATGACCAGACGCTAGTTAAAATCCCGCCATAAGTTGGTCCGAGAGCCGGGGCTAGAGACACGATGACACTAGCTAAACCGGTATAAGTTCCTAGTTGATTGCGAGGGACGTAAGTGAAAATCAACTGGAACATCAGTGGAATCGAAATCCCAGTGGCTACGGCCTGTAAAAGGCGGCCAGTTAATAATACGGAGAAATTCGGCGCTAACCAACAAAGAATGCCCCCAAGCAGACACACGAGGGCGGCAAATAAGAATAAGGGCTTGGGGTTAAACCGCTTTAGAACATAGGCCGTGGTACTCATGACAATGGTTGTCAGTAATAGGTAACCGGTCGTCAGCCACTGGACGGTATCTAGTGAAACCCCCATTGTTTTAATCAGCGTGGGGAACGTCACATTCATCGATGTTTCCACGAGAATCCCGACAAATGAGAGTAAACCAACGGATAAGATTGCCAGTTTGGTTTTTAAAGTGACGGTACTTGGTTGGGACACAATCAACACTCCTTATAAAAATAATTGGCGTATTTTGGACAGCTCACCAAGCCCAATAGTCGGTGGTAAAAATCAGTAATCTGAATTTTTACGATTGAAAGGGACGATCGTAATGACCGTCCCACTAACGTCCCCAGTTTAAGCTTATTTTCAATCTGGTGCAATCACTTTGCATTAGGGATGGAACTTATCATTAAGGGGTTTGCGCGAGGTATGGTATTATAAAAAGTTGTCTAATTAAATTTTAATTAAATTATTGGAGGTGCGCTGTGAGTATATTTTTGAAATTAGGCTGGTATTTTCGGCGTGAATGGAAGTTGTACCTCGCGGGGGTGCTTGGACTAGTTTTGACTGCCATTATCGGCATTGTGCCGCCCCGGATTATTGGGGACATCGTTGATGGGATTAATCAGCACAGCTTGACGGCGCACACGCTGACGGTCTATTTAGTTATTATTGGTGTGGCCGCCGTTGGTCAGTACCTGGCGCGTTATTTATGGCGGAATGCCATCTGGGGTGGTGCAGCCGGCCTTGAACGAACGCTGCGGGAACGACTCTTTTGGCATTTTATGAAGATGGATGCGACGTTTTATCAGCAATACCGTACCGGGGACTTGATGGCTCATGCGACCAATGATCTCACGGCGGTTGAACGGGTCGCTGGTGGTGGCATTCTCCAATTTGCGGATTCCATTATTACTGGTGGGACAACGCTGATTGCGATGATGACACTAATCGACTGGCGACTGACGCTGATTGCGGTGGTACCTTTCCCATTATTAGCGGTCGTGTCACGGTATTTGGGTAAAAAAATTCACGTCGCGTTTCGTGCCTCCCAAGCCGCCTTTTCGCGACTGAATAATAAGGCGCAGGAGAGTATCAGTGGAATCAAAGTGATCAAAGCGCTAGGTCAGGAAAAGGCCGATGTTGCTGATTTTAATCAACAGATTGATCAGACGATTAAGATCAATCGGCATGTCAACGTACTCGACTCGCTATTTGATCCCGCGATTACCATGATTATTGCGTTATCTTACGGCGCCACAATTATTTTGGGCGGGTTGTACGTGACCCACGGTGTCATCACAATCGGTAACTTGGTCTCGTTCGTCACTTATTTGGGAATGATGGTCTGGCCGATGTTTGCGGTCGGGATGTTATTCAACACGATGGAACGGGGAAACGCCTCGTATGATCGGGTCATGGAATTATTGAATCAGCAAAGTGCCATTATTGATGCCAAACGGGGCATTGAACAGCGCCCGCATGGTGATATTCAGTATCAAATCAAGCAGTTCAATTATCCCAACGATGCAGGAACCAGTCTGAGTAACGTGGACTTTACTTTGAAGGCGGGACAGACGCTCGGAATTGTCGGACGGGTTGGTGCTGGTAAATCAACGATTATGAAACTGATTTTGCGTGAATTTGATCAGTACGAGGGCCACATTACTTATGGTGGTCACGATATTAAGCAGTATGCGCTTGATAGTTACTTACCAGCCCTTGGTTATGTGCCCCAAGATAGTTTTCTGTTCTCGAATACGATTCGCGAAAATATTCGTTTTGCCGATCCGACTGTGAGTCAAGCCGTTGTGGAAGCGGTCGCCGCCAAGAGTGATTTGAGTGGTCAGATTGCCAGCATGCCCGCTGGTTACGATACCCAAGTTGGTGAGGAAGGTATCTCGCTATCTGGAGGGCAACGCCAACGACTAGCCATTGCGCGGGCCTTACTCATCAATCCTGAATTGCTGATCTTAGATGATGCGTTATCCGCGGTTGATGCCGAAACTGAGGCAGAAATTTTAGCTAATCTAAAGGCAGAACGAGCAGACAAAACGACGATTATCGCGGCCCACCGGTTAAGTTCGGTGATGAACGCTGATGAAATCATTGTGTTGGATGCCGGTCACGTTGTTGAACGAGGGACCCACGCGCAATTAATGACGCAACACGGGTGGTATCAGAAGATGTTTACGCGCCAACAATTGGAGACCAAAGTGGAAGGAGCGGTGCAATAATGGCAGCACGTCAATCGGTATGGGCACGTTCCATGCCTGTTAAGGAACAACTCACGGTTATTCGGCGACTATTGCCGTATGCGAAACCGTTCAAATGGTTTTTTATTGCGGCCATCGTTTTTTCCGGTCTGATTAGTGTGGTTAATATCTATCTACCGCGTGTATTACAGACCTTTATTGATCATTATCTCAAAACAGGACACGCCACGGTACCGGTCATGTGGTACTTTGCGGGCCTCTATTTCTTCGGCATGGTTGTGCGCGCGTTGATGCAGTTCGTACAGAACTTCAGTAGTACGATGGGGGCAGAATATATGCTTGAAAATGTCCGTCGACAAATGTTCGCCAAGTTGCATCGGATGGGCATGCGCTACTTTGATCAAGTCCCTGGTGGCTCAATTTTGTCACGCCTGACTAACGATACGATGTCGTTTTCCAATTTTTGGGCGTTGTTTAATACACTATTTACCGCCTTTTTTGCGGTGATTTCGTCGTTTGTCGCGATGTATCTCACCGATGCGCAGATTGCCTTGTGGTTATTGGTTTTCATGCCTTTTTTGGCTGTAACGATTTGGTATTATCAACGGTATAGCTCACGGGTTTACCGGCGAATGCGGGAACGGCTCAGTGAGTTGAATACCAAGTTGAGTGAAGCAATTACTGGAATTAGTGTTATTCAGCAATTTCGACAAGAACACCGTATCAATGGTGAATTTGATCATACCAATGATGCCTATTTTAAGACCCGCCAAGCGATGATCCGGACGAACTCATTATTATTAAGTCCACTGATCGACTTGTTTTATGCGTTAGGGACGGTCATGGTTCTGGGAATCTTCGGGGTTCGTGGACTCAATGGTTATGTGGCTGCCGGGGTCGTTTATGCGTTCATCACGTACCTGAATAACTTCTATAATCCGATGACGTCGATGATGGATAATTTGTCAGACTTTCAAGATGGCGTCGTCGCCGGATCACGGGTTTTACGGGTCATGGATGATCCAACGATTGCTCCGGCCCAACACGCCGATCCTACGGCTAAGATTACGCGCGGTAAGATTGAATTTCGGCACGTCACCTTTGCCTATGACGGCCAGCATCCGGTCTTAAAAGACGTTTCATTCGTGGCTGAACCAGGCCAAACGGTGGCACTAGTTGGTCAGACGGGGAGTGGAAAAACGTCGACGATTAATGTTTTGATGCGGTTTTATGAGTTTCAGTCAGGAGAAGTTTTAATTGATGATCGCGACATTCGTGAGTATCCGGCTGAGGAATTGCGACAGAAGATGGGGTTGGTCTTGCAAGAACCGTTTATGTTTTATGGTGATATTAATTCCAACATCCGAATGTTTAACGATCAGATTTCAGATGAACAAGTTCAAGCAGCGGCACGGTTTGTAAAGGCCGATGACTTCATCAACGATTTACCTGAGAATTATCAGTCACGCGTCATTGAGCGCGGGGCCAGTTATTCTTCAGGACAGCGGCAATTGATTTCATTTGCGCGGACGATTGTGACTGACCCTAAGATTTTAATCTTGGACGAAGCCACGGCGAACGTCGATACTGAGACCGAAGAGATGATTCAGACTGGTTTGGATCGGATTCAGGAGAACCGCACGACGATTGCGATTGCCCACCGCTTGTCCACGATTCAAAATGCTGATTTGATCCTGGTCTTAAATCAGGGGCAAATCGTTGAACGCGGGTCCAACGATGAGCTATTGCAACAGCATGGTTACTACTATGATATGATTCAGTTGCAAAATTCCGCTCACGTCGATTAAAGTGTGGTATGCTCGATTTAAATTAATTGAGGTGATGCCGAATGCGTCGAAAATTATCGTTAATGGTCGTGATGACTGTTATTAGTACGCTGGTTAAAGTGGGCTGGCAATTAATCTTAGCGCGCCATCAAGCGCCTAAAAAGTTAAAAATTAAAGTAAAACTGAAATAAACATTGTCGTCGTGTCGGTAGCGATGCTTACGGCGATTCAATCAGTTGTCATGACCGACCGTTCTGGAAAAGGTGTAACTTCTAGAATGGTCGGTTTTGTGTTGAAAAATTGAGTTGGCGGAGGTGGTCGCGGTGAGTTGTGGTGGTGCCCACAAAACCGGTTTATCAGTGGTTCGTCCTTAAAATCGGTCGGTGACACTCACTGCAGGATGTGGCCTGGTATGCTTGCAATCGTGCTGTTCATTTTTGGCCCAACACCTGGAGTACGGTGCCACGCTTGGATGTCGCCAGGCACATTGAAAATAATGATTGGTGACTAATAACGGTCATTAATTCCTAAAACGACTGGATGACGGATAACTATACGGAATGGTTATAATTGATTATTTGAACTAGGTATTTTACTCTGCCAACGGATCGCGTTTTAATAAAGATGGTAATGAGTTAACGAAGGGAGTTGTGATGCAATGCAATATCGACAATTAGGAACATCCGATTTAAAAGTCTCGTCGATCGCACTTGGGTGCATGGGTTTTGGTGCGGGGACTGGAACGGCGCTTAATCAGCGCTCGTGGGCGGTTGGTCAAACGCAGGCGAACCAGGTACTTGATCGCGCGATATCACTGGGGATTAACTTTTTTGATACGGCGCCGGTCTATCAAGCGGGTGCGAGTGAACGTGTCTTGGGACAAGGACTAAAGAAATTTCAGCGAGATCAATTGGTACTGGCAACCAAGTTTACGAATCGGACAACCCAAGAAATCGAAAATCATGTCAGTGGGCGTGAACATGTCTTGCGGTCCCTCGACCAGAGTCTACAGAATTTACAGACAGACTATGTTGATTTATATATTTATCATATCTGGGACTGGTTAACACCAATGGCTGAAATCATGGCTGGGCTTAATGAAGCTGTTCAGGCCGGTAAGGTTCGTTACATTGGGATTTCTAACGCCTATTCCTGGCAGATTGCGCAGATCAATGCGCTAGCGGTTCGTTATGGTTATCCACAATTTGTCTCGATCCAGAGTCATTATAATTTGGTCTATCGCGAGGATGAACGGGAACTGTTCAGTTATGCTCATGAGAACGATTTGGCAACGACGCCGTATAGTCCATTAGCTAGTGGCCGGTTGGCACATCCTTTTGGCACCCAGACTACTCGGCGACAACAGGATACGTTTGCTGATACCAAATACCAAGCTACCAGCGAGATGGATCAACCAATTATTGATCGCGTTGAGGAACTGGCCCACCAACATCATGTTTCAATGGCGGCCATTAATTTGGCCTGGCTACAACAACGAGTAACGGCGCCGATTATTGGGGCAACTAAGCCGCATCATTTAGATGCAGTGGCTGAGGCAGCGGGGTTGGCGTTAACTGCTTCGGAAATACAGTACTTGGAAACCCCTTACCAACCCCATGACTTGGAGGGCGTGATGGCACTTAACCGGTCACGAACTAATAATTGGAATCAGTATTCCGGACAGTAAGCGAACAAGTTAGTTGACTTAACGTGCAGTTGAAGTAATACACTGATCCTATCGTGCGACTAAAGGTCCACGTTTCAGTATAAAGGAGTTATTGAGATTAAATTGAAAACAATCACACAACAGTATTTAACGGGCGAGCGGGCACTCTTTAAAGCTCACGACCTTGAAATCGACAATACAACGTTTGCTGATGGTGAATCACCACTGAAGGAAAGTCGCGATGTCACGTTGAAACAGCCAATCTTTAAGTGGAAATATCCCTTGTGGTACAGTCAACATGTGACTGTGGATCAAGGTTTGTTTGAGACAATGTCTCGCTCTGGCATCTGGTACACCAAGGATATTACGATTACGAATAGTACGCTACAGGCACCTAAGCTATTTCGGCGGGCCAGCCAAGTTAAGTTAGCGCACGTTCACTTTTCAGATGCGGAAGAAACGTTATGGAACTGCCAAGATATTACGTTGAATGATGTTCAAGCAGCTGGTGATTATTTTGGAATGAATAGCCAGAATATTCGCATTGATGGCTTCAACCTCGTCGGTAATTACGCCTTTGACGGTGCTAAGAACGTTGAAATTCATCATGCAACGCTGATGACCAAGGATGCGCTATGGAATTGTGAAAATGTTACCGTTTATGATTCACAAATCATTGGTGAATACCTGGGCTGGAATTCGAAGAATATTCGGTTCGTCAACTGTACGATTGAGAGCGATCAGGGCCTGTGTTACATGGATAATGTTAAGTTGGAAAACTGTACGTTACTCAATACGGACTTAGCTTTTGAATATTGTCGTAACATTGACGCTGACGTGGTTTCAACGATTGATAGCGTTAAAAATCCGCTTAGTGGTCGGATTCATGCGCAAGCCATTGGTGAAATCATCATGGATGATCCTGAAGTAGATCCTCATCAGACCCTGATTAGTGTTGACCATGAAAGCCGTGCGCCCCATGCCGTTTGATTTTGAGACCGTACTTAATCGGCGGCACACGAATGCCGTTAAGTGGGACGTCGCGGATAATGAATTGCCGATGTGGGTCGCTGACATGGACTTTGAAACGGCACCAGTTATCAAGCAAGCGTTGATAAAACGCGCCCAGTTTGGCGTCTTCGGTTACGAAGAAGTCCCCACGGCTTACTATGAAGCCGTGGCAGACTGGTGGGCAACGGAACACAACTTCCGTCCGCAAATTGAGTGGTTGATGTTCTGCACCGGCGTCGTTCCGGCGATTTCATCAATTGTTCGTAAAATGACAGCGACCGGCGATAACGTGTTAGTTCAGGCTCCGGTTTATAATATCTTCTATCATTCAATTGAAAACAATGGCCGGCATACCTTGAGTAGTGACTTAGTGGCACGTGGCGCGTCGTACGCGATTGATTGGGACGATTTGACGACGAAACTAGCCGATCCGTTGACCACGATGATGATTTTGTGCAATCCGCAGAATCCAATCGGCATCGTCTGGTCACGTGCGACGTTGCAACGCCTTGGCGAGCTGTGCTTGAAATACCATGTGCTAGTCGTTGCCGATGAGATTCATTGTGACTTGACCCTTAACGGTCACACGTACACCCCATTTTCATCATTGACTGCGCCAGTAGCACATAACAGTATCAGCTGTATCTCGCCAAGCAAAACTTTCAACGTGGCAGCCTTACACGCGGCAACGTTGATTATTCCCGATGCACACGTCCGCGCATTAGTGAGCCGGGGCATCAACAATGATGAATTGGCTGAACCCAATTCGTTTGCGATTCCAGCCAGCATTGCGGCCTATACTGAAGGCCATGACTGGGTAGCCGCATTGCGAACCAAACTAGCTGCCAATCAACGTCAAGTTCAGACTTACTTGACTGCTGAGTTGCCGCAAGTTAAGTTGGTGGAAGCCCAAGCGACTTATCTATTATGGTTGGATGTGCGTCAAGTGACAACCGACAGTGCGGCTTTGGCTGCTTTTATTCGCCAACGAACCGGGTTGTTTTTATCAGCGGGAGATGTTTACCGTGGTGATGGCAACCGCTTCTTGCGACTGAATGTGGCTTGTCCAACGACTACCCTGACGGATGGATTGGCACGATTAAAAGCTGGTATTACGGCTTACCAACAAGTTCAAGCATAGTTGACGCGTATGGGGTGCAATTCCATAATGATTTCGCTATCATTAAGATAAGCTGGTTTGGTCTAGATGACCGCTGACAGTCCGTGATAACGGACCAGATAAGTCGGTTAATTCAAACCATTATTAAAAGATGAGGTGGAGGATAGTTATGAAAATTGGAATTATTGGTGCCGGTACGGTCGGCACAGTATTAGCCAAGACCTTTGCGCGCGGTGATCATCAAATCAAATTAAGTCGGCACAGTGGTGCGGCTAGTTTAGCAACACGGCGCGCCGAGTTTGCTGCCAATGTGGCTTTTGTAGAAGTTGCTGAAGCCTTACAACAGCCGTTAGTCATTCTTGCAGTGCCGTTTGAACAGGCGCCGGCAGTATTAGCGCAGGTCGCCGATTATAAGCAACGGATCGTGGTGGACGTGACGAACCAGTTTACGGCTGACTTTAAGAAAATTAAGACGGCCCCGTTGACTGGAAGTGAAGTCATTGCTCGTGCAGCTAACAATGCCCGGGTCATTAAAGCCTTCAATACGATTCCACCGGAGTTTATGGATGGGCACGTTGATGGGCCTGGAAAGCGGGTCTTGTTCTATGCGGGCGATGACATTGCTGCTAAGAAAGAATTCGCTGCGCTCGTCCGGCCGTTGAATTTCCGCCCCGTTAACTTGGGCAAGCTTCGGCATGGCGGCAGTGTCATGCAAGTTGGCGGTGGACTAGGTAACACACACTTTGTTCAGATTGAAGAATAGTGGATTGTAAAAAGGGGTTCACTTTTGAACCAAAATAGCTAGTGCTGACCTTGTAAGAAAAGGTGTGGCTAGTGTCACTTTGATTGGGCCGTGCGGTGAGTATCAATTGACAGGTGTTCCTGCCAATCGTCGCCGCGTGGTTAAATTTGAATCGTATTATGGGTCATGAAGCCTGATTCTTACTGTGTCGTAACTGTAAGAATGGGGCTGCATGGCTTTTTTTAATTGAGGTTAATTATTGTTTATACGGTTTGATGAGGACAATGGTATTGATACGAGTCTAGTCAATTAACTCCGCCCACTTAGCTACGGAAATATCCGATAGGCACAATAAGAGGAACGTGAAAATTCTTATGTCTTTACGCTATTTTGGTTAAATAAAAGTGTGAACATTACCTGCTTTATATCGTATGAGATGCAGTGTGCCCATTCAATAGGCTTTGCAGATTATGTTAATGAATTTCGACTATACGCACAATACATATTATTATATTTAGCCACGGGTGTTCTTAGTTCCCAGCTATCTATATACTAGATCAAGCAATGATACTTTCAACTATTATCGAAATTTATTGGAATAATGCAGGTTTTCCACTTACAGCGCCTGAATTTAATCTCCGCTGTCAAAGCAGGTGCATGGGTAATAACCCTTGTCTGACCTGATGAATCATAATAGTGTTATTCTTCAGGCGTATAATCATTTATTTTCTAATACCAAAAGCGTTGTGCTTCATTTCAATGAGAAATCTAGACACAACGTTTTTTATTAAATACTGCTATCTAAGCTAAGATACTTAGGTGACTTCAGAAAGGACTTTCTAAATTAATGTCTTCATATTCGAATGAGCTGCTCATGCTGATTTCTCGATCGATGCTATTCAAACAAGTTATCATACTTTTCGCTTATGGTTGCTTGTACTATTTGGTAACTCATTTTATAGATAAAAAAATTCAGCATAAAAAAAATTTCTTATTGAAATTAAGCCTAGTTAAACTCAAAAAAAGAAATAAGACAAGGTGGGAAAAAATACGATTGATAATGCAACTGTTCTTACTGGCATCGATACCGGTCTTAGTCTTTAGTGAACTCGTGCTAAATACTGATTACCAGTACATGCTTTTGGTTTCTTCTATTATGAAGTGTGTTGGTTTCATTTCTTTTGTAATTGCGTTTGTGGATAGTTTGGGTCCAATAAAGGAGATGCAGCAGTTGATTGCTGGCGCACAAAGCAGTGATACTTTAGACAGTGATAAAAAGGCGCTAGCGGTGACGAGCTTTAAAAAAATTAGATGGATGCTGATATTATATCAGGTATTAAAAGTACCCTTGCTTGTAATTTTTTTGAGCTTAAGTGTTGATTACCGGCGCGACGGCTTCTTTTCATAAAAATTTGAATATAACTCATTTTTAATCCCGTTCCTTTAGCTATTCTTCTCGCACGTTAATTGATAGCAAGCGTCAAGTCGATTAAATCTGAAAATCTTATCACCTGAGAAGAAAGGGCACGTTTTGACAGATTACCCAGATGAACTGCTATTAGTATTGTTTCACGGCCAAATCTTGAATTAAGCAACGACAACTGTTTTATATGAATTACTTTTCTTGCTGATTCGTCAAATGGTCTTTTTGTTGATTGGAAATCAAGGTAAGCAGATTATTGAGTTAAAAGCCGTCGATACAACTACTCCGCATAATACCTAATATGTTACCTAATATGTTAAATAGTTCAGTTTTTAAGATACGTTAGGCCTGCGCGCAGAGTTTGCTGATTATTTTTGCGTTTAAGCTGTTAATAACAGTTTTTGCAGTTGCTTAAAGTTATCCACAGTGTAAGTTGGGGCAATTGTTGTGTCGTTATGCACATGCTGTGGATTGTACCAGATACTAGGTAAATGGGCGGTGGCCGCTCCCGCGATGTCTGAACGCAGGCTATCACCAATCATGACGGTATTCGTGGCATTCATGTCTGGGTATTGGTCATGAATAGCGCTGAAAAGGTGTGGGTTCGGCTTGGCATAACCGATACTTTCAGAGATGAAGATATGATCAAAATAGGGCGTCATATGGGCACCTGCCAAGCGACTGAGCTGGGTGTGTTTGATACCGTTAGTGCCGACGAGTAAGGTCAGCCCAGCGTTGGTCAGCGTGCGCAAAAGTTCGTGGGCGCCGGGAATTACCTGATAACTGTGCGCTAATAATTGGTCGTATTCTTGTTGAACCGCAGGACCGTCAACGGTGATGCCCAGTGTGCCTAGAAAGACTTGAAATCGTTGGTCTAACAAGCTATCACGATCGGCACCTTGTTCGATTTGTTGCCAAACAGTTTCGTTATAGGCCTGATACTCACTTTCTGCACGGCGAATATCAGTGATGCCATGATGCTGAAAGACGGCTGCGAGGTTAGCCGCTTCAGCGCGGTCAAAGTCAAGGATGGTATTATCGAGATCAAAAATTGCGTATTGCATGGAACCACTACTTTCAATAGGTTTATTTAAACCATCATACAGCAATTTTGAATGGTGTGGTATGCTTAAAGTATCATACTTAAAAGGAAGTTAAACATGGAAATCGATAATGACCCAGCGTATCAACAAATGATTAATGGTGAATTGTACTTAGAATCACCAATCCTACAGCAACGTCGGCGAGACGTGCGGACGAAGTTAATGCAATATAATCAGATTGCTGACAATGATGACCGGAATACTAAGATGAAAAGCCTCCTACGTTCAGCCGGTGACCGGTTCTTCGTTGAACCGACCTTTGAATTCAGTTATGGCGTCAACATCCGTATCGGCAATCATTTTTATGCGAACCATGGGGTCACGTTATGTGATGAAGGACTCATTACGATCGGTAATGATTGCAAATTCGGTCCTAAAGTTGGCTTGTACACGCCTGCTCATCCATTAGATCCAACTGTGCGGCGGACTGAAGCGGAACGGACTGCACCGATTACGATTGGTAATGATGTTTGGATTGGTGGTAGTGCCGTGATCTTACCCGGAGTGACGTTGGGCAATAACGTGATTGTGGGTGCCGGGGCTGTCGTAACGCATTCGTTTCCAGATAACGTCATTGTAGTCGGTAATCCGGCGCGTGTCTTGAAACAAAATGCACCGCAGTCATAATTGACAATTATGCTCAAATTGATGAAAATAAGGGTGTAGTCAGATTATCAGAGAATGGGGAGTGGAGCCATATGTCAGAGATGAGTCCTAAGGAATTTAAGCACATCTTAGTCGGCGTTGATGATTCGGATGACGCGCAGTTAGCGTTTCGGTATGCCATTAACCGGGCCAAGAGTGACGGTGCTAAGTTAACCATCGTTTCAATTTTGGAACAGGATAATATGAACGTGTATGAAGCAATGAGCAAAGATTTTGTTCATGGCCAACGCAAGGATTTGGAAGAACACGTCCAGCAGTATCAGAAGTTGGCCCGTGACTTCGGGGTGACGGATGTTAACGCGGTCGTTGATGAAGGTGACCCTGGTGAAACCATCGTGAAGACGGTGATTCCAGCGTTGAAGCCTGACTTACTAGTCATTGGCTCAGTTGCCAAGCATGGTGTTCGTAAATACTTCGGTTCGCAAGCCGCATATATGGCAAAACATGCACCGATTTCAGTACTGGTGATTCGGTAGTGATAAGATGAATTTTGATTGATCAGGCCTTCCGGTTATGGAGGGCTTTTTTTGTTGTGTCTTGAGTATCATTTTCCGGCGATGGTGTTGATGATGAATAATAGTGGTTGTGTCTTGAATACCGTTGTTATCAAAGCAGTGTTCATTTGAGCAAATCAGATGTTTGCTAGCTTCTATGACTTCGTGGTAAAGTGACCGTGACATGTCGTTGGGATTAACTGAAAATTAAGTTGTGATGGAAAGGTGTGCTGATAGATGGAAGTGAGTATTCGTAAGATTGGCAATGCTCAGGGAATCATTTTTCCCAATGAACTGAGCCTTGAAGTAGGGGCACGTTATAGAATTGAGCAAAGTGGTCCGGCACTGATTATGACACCAATCAATTCGGAACTTTTTGCTAATCCAGATGATTGGGTGGGTTTTCGTGACAGTATCTCCCAAGCAGACCGTGAATGGGACCAGTTAGCTGACTCCTAAAATGGTTAGTGACAGGCAATTATAGTGTTAGTTACTTAAAGCGCATCAGTTTTTTGATGGTACTAGTATTCTGATGATGTTAAATAGGATTGTTCAGTAGGGCGCTGGGCAATCCTTTTTTATTGAAGCGACTCTTTTTGAGGGATTGTTTTAACAAAGAGTAAAGGAGGTTAAGTATAACGGATAAAAAATAGTCATTGCACCACACGTTAGTGGCGACAGTACAAAGAGGACGGCGGCTTACATTTGATTTTTACAAAAAACAATTAGAGATACAATTAATATCAGAAAACCAGGTCTAGCGGTGGCCGATTTCCTGATATTGCTTTTCATAAGTAAAACTTATCAATGTGGGCTGAATTTGAAATTGGTCTAAAAGACGTTTGCTTGTAAGATATGACTTGTAAGTTAAGGTGAATCAAAACAAGTAAAGAGGTCAATGAATATGAATAACGAAGTAATTGTGCTTTTCGGTGCCGGCTCAATTGGTGAAGCAATTGTTCGACGTGTTGCTGCCGGTAGAAATTTATTGTTGGCAGACTATAATGAAGCAAAATTAGTTGAAATGAAACAACACTTGACGGAAGCTGGATTTAACGTTAAGACCATCCAAGCGGATCTTTCATCACGGGAATCTATTAAGACAGTGGTTGCTAAGGCACAATCGCTTGGTAAGATTATGGGATTGGTCAACGCGGCTGGCGTTTCACCATCCCAAGCGAGCCCAGAGCAAGTGCTCAAAGTGGACCTTTACGGGACTGCCGTTTTGTTAGAAGAATTTGGTCAAGTCATGGCTCCCGGTAGTGCGGGAATCGTCATTTCGTCCCAATCAGGACACCGATTACCCGCCTTATCACAAGCAGATAATCAAGCCTTGGCTATGACACCGACTGAAGAATTATTGGATTTACCAATTTTACAACCGGACGTGATCAAGGATTCATTGGCGGCTTATCAATATGCGAAACGAACCAATGTTTTACGGGTCGCTGCCGAATCGGTTAAGTGGCAAGCTCGCAGTGCACGGATCAACACGATCAGCCCCGGTATTATCATGACACCATTAGCCGTTGACGAATTGAACGGGCCGCGTGGTGCGGGTTACAAAAAGATGTTCGAGTCAATGGTTACGAAGCGTCCAGGAACACCCGATGAAATTGCCAATTTGGCGGAACTCTTAATGGATCGCCGTGGTGCCTTTATCACAGGGAGTGATTTCTTGGTTGATGGCGGAATTACCGTACAATATTGGTATGGTAATGTTTCAGAAGTTCGTAACAATGGCGTCCAGAAATAGAATTTTAAGGAGAGTTTATTATGAAAGCAGCAACTTTTATTGAACCAGGAAAAGTCGAAGTTAAAGAATACGACAAACCAACTATTCAAAAGCCAACCGATGCAATTATTCGGGTGCTCCGGGCCTGTGTATGTGGGTCGGATTTGTGGTGGTTCCGCGGGATTTCACAACGCCAAGCAGGTTCAACCGTTGGTCATGAAGCAATTGGAATTGTTGAATCTGTTGGTTCAGCCGTTAAAGATGTACAAGCAGGCGATTTCGTGATTGCGCCGTTCACCCATGGTTGTGGGCACTGTGCCGCTTGCTTAGCCGGTTTTGATGGGGATTGCTTAAACCAAGAAGCTGGCGGTAACGGTGGCTATCAAGGTGAATACTTACGCTTTACCAATGCAAACTGGGCGTTAGTTAAGATTCCTGGGCAACCCGAAGATTATTCTGACGACATGCTGAACAACTTTTTAGCCTTAGCTGACGTGATGGCAACGGGTTTCCACGCCGCAACTAGCGCAGAAGTCAAAAAGGATGATACCGTTGTTGTGATGGGTGATGGTGCCGTTGGTTTGAGCGGGGTTCTTTCCGCAAAATTGCTTGGCGCTAAGCGGATCATCGCAATGAGTCGCCATGAAGATCGGCAAAAGTTAGCAAAAGCATTTGGCGCCACGGACATTATCGCTGAACGTGGTGATGAAGCAGTTGCCAAAGTGATGGCTTTGACCGAAACTGGGGCTGACGCGGTACTTGAATGTGTAGGTACTGAACAATCCGTTGACACAGCAGTCAAAGTCGGCCGTCCTGGTGCGGTTGTTGGTCGCGTTGGGGTCCCACAAAAGGCTGAAATGAATACCAATAATCTTTTTTGGAAGAACATTGGCTTACGTGGTGGGATTGCTGCTGTAACGACGGATGACAAGCAAGTTTTGTTAGATGCTGTTTTGACGGGGAAAATTCAGCCCGGCCAAGTCTTTACGAAACGGTTTATGTTAGATGATATTCAAGCTGCGTACGAAGCAATGGACCAACGGACGGCGATTAAGTCATTGGTCATTGTCAGTGATAAATAGGAGGAAAATATGAAGAAAGTTTTAATTATTGGTGCAACGGGGACTATTGGCGGTGTAGTTCGACAAACGCTTTTGAATGAAACCGATAATCAGTTAACGTTGTTTGCTAGAAGTGCCAATCGATTAAAGACTAGTGAGCGTGAAAGTGTTATCGCTGGCGATGTTACTAAAGATAGTGACTTAGACAAGGCGATTGCAGGACAAGACGTTGTTTTTGTTGCCTTGAGTGGTTCTTTAGGTCGCTTTGCCCAAAAAATTGTTGCGGCAATGGACCGGAATAAGGTTTCACGATTGCTGTTTATTACTTCAATGGGTATTTATGATGAAATTCCCGCTTCGGTTGGTGCTAGTGGAAATTTAAGTAGTAATCCAATGCTACGCACTTATCGGGAAGCCGCCGATGTTGTTGAAGCTTCTGATTTGAACTACACCCTGATTCGTCCGGGCTGGTTTACTGGTGGTCCTGTTGATTATGAAATCACGAAAAAAGGCGAACCATTTGGTGGGCATGATGTCTCAATCAATTCAATTGCGGATTTTGTCAAGAATGCGATTGTCGATAATGATTATTATGCACATGATAGTGTTGGACTAAATGCAAAATAATATTCAAAAGGTCATTGGCTAGATTGCTAGTGGCTTTTTTCGTTTATAAGCATGGTAGGGAATCGGTTCAGGTTCTGCTGCAAAACATTTCTCAAATTGTTGATTAAGGTTATACTAATTAAAATAATATGACAAATTTGAACATTCAAAGATAATTTTGTAAAGGTTGAGGTGCCATTAATGTTTCAACAGATGCAGTATTTTATCGCAATCGTTAATAATCATAGTTTTACTCAAGCGGCCGTGGACTGCCACATTTCGCAGTCAGCGATTTCTCAGCAAATGAAGGAGCTAGAAAGTCAACTTGGTGTGAAGTTATTGAATCGGAAAGGACGCAGCTTTGAAGTTACTGAAGCGGGTCAATACTTTTATAGTCATAGTCAGGATATTTTGGTGGATGTGGACCAACTTATAAAGAAAACCATCAAAATTGAAAAGAATGATGAGGTCGAGTTGCGGGTTGGCTATTTAAGAAGTTTTGGGACTGCCGAGTTTTTACAAACTGTTTCGAAGTTTACTCAGGAGTTTCCTAAAGTGAAAATCAAAATTAGTAGTGGCACGCACGAAGAACTCTATGAATTATTACAGACAGGAAAAATTG
This sequence comes from Lactiplantibacillus sp. YT640, assembly GCF_049745435.1. Lineage (NCBI taxonomy): Bacteria > Bacillati > Bacillota > Bacilli > Lactobacillales > Lactobacillaceae > Lactiplantibacillus > Lactiplantibacillus sp. YT640. The sequence goes on along the minus strand of NZ_JBMNVY010000005.1, from coordinate 53,287 downwards.
ATTTGAATTTTTCTGATCAACGGCGGGCCTTATCCAATGAATATCAAAATGAATTTTTGACCGCTAGTGAGTTTATGGTTGCCGTTAACAATTCGTTGCCAGTTGAGGCACAAAAAATCGACGTTGCTGACTTAGTGGATATTCCTTGTATTTTGATCATTGATGGCAATCAGCAAGTCTCAGAAAAGGAGTACTATCGCAATGTTTTAGGTGTCAAAAGTGAGTTTGTGATTGCTAAAAGCTATGACGAGGCACAAATGTTGATCGCGTCTAATCAGGGGTATTTGATCATCAATCAGCGGATGAGAACACAATTAGATAAAGATATTGTTAAAATAATTTCCTTGGTTAAAGGGGACCGAAAATTGATTCAGAACTATTACGCTTATTGGCAAGCTAATAATTCAGGTTATTATATCGAAACTTTTGCTGAATTATTGAAACAAACCTTTGCATAATTTTTACTTATGAATGACCCTTGATTTCTGAATGGTTTTGGCATAGAAAAGTTGGTATCATGCTTGATGTAAATAAAGAAAGCGTGGTAAGAATGACGGATAAAGAAATAATTATTAAATTGTATCGTGATGAAAATATTGCTATGGTTCAGAAAAACCTCAGTCGGTTAAATGAAATTTTGGCACCAACTATGAAGTTAACCCACATGACGGGGTATGTGCAGTCTAAATTAGAGTGGATTGACCAAATTCAAAATGAAGAAATGCAATATTTTGCTTCAAAAGAAGATACCATCAAAGCTATTCAAATTGAAGGTAACCGGGCAAGTTTAATTGGTCAGAACCAAGTTCAGGCAAGAATTTGGGGTGGGGGTACGCATACTTGGCGGTTGCAGATGCAGATGTTTTATGAGAAGAAGAATGGTGATTGGGTCATTAGTGCGCAGAAAGCCAGTACCTACTAAAGCGACTAGTGATTAGTGGTCAGTAAAACGGACGCATTAGGAAAATAGTATTTGTTGGCTTGGCTAGACTGTCAACTAAAGGCAACACGCCTGTGCTTTGTGACAATTCCTGAATAGAATATATTAAGCGAACCATAATACCTTTAATTTCTGATGACTGTGGCATATAACAATTATGGTGATTAAGACCAATGTTCGATATTATACATCTAACGCTACTAATGAAGAGAAATACACAATGATGGTGTTAAGCTTACCATCAAAAGACGTGTGGTGACTTGATGAGTATTCAGCATGGCGATTTTCGCTAATTCTCGGTTAGCCAAAATGAACGAGCTGTTGCCGCACAATAATTAAGGTCGGGATAAGGATGCACATCTGATTCTTATCCTGATTTTTTGTTTGCCAGCTATATGTTTTAAAATGATAGTTGTTTCATTCTTGATTACAATTCTACTCAAATTCATATTAAACAAGTCCTAGAGTCCGTTTGTCCGGCCAAGTTTTTATGCTAAAATAGTTGAATAATCTAAAAAAACTAACGGAGAATTAACCATGAAATCAATCACCTTACACTTAGTCGTTGCTGGAGCAACGTACTTTAATCAACTTGACCGGTTCCAGGGTTGGAGCGGCACGCCGTTGACGGCGACTGGCGAGCAGGCGACGGCCAAGGTTGCGCAGCAGTTGGCGTCGACAACGTTTGATACCGCCTTCGCTAGTGATACGAGTCGGGCGATTCAGACTGCGCGCATTATCTTAGACTCACGAGCACAACCCGTTAAGTTACGAACGGTAGTCGCGTTACGTGCGCCATTCTATGGCGGTTTTGAAGGAACTGAACGCGCGGCGGTTTGGTCAGGGTTTGCGACTAAGTTGGGTTATCAGAGCGTGGCCGCTTTTGCTGCGGATCAGACCCCCAGTGAGTTACAGACATTGTTGCACGATCACGATGCGGATGGATTGGCGGAAAGTGGCCAGGAGTTCTGGGATCGCTATCAGAAGGGGCTACAACAGGTTATGACGGCAACGCCTGATCATGGTCAGGTCTTGTTGGTTGTGGACGGCGCAACGTTGCGAATGATGCATTACGTCGCAACTGGTCGTGCGGCAACGAGACAGGCATTGGCACCAAGTGTGGTGACAACGATGGTTTACACTGGGGATAAGTTGATTGTACCGGTCACGGAATAAGTTATCCACTGTGGACAACTAGCGGCTTGCGGTTTATACAAAAGTGCGCTACTGTGAAAATTGAGTTTAAAAATTTTAACGAGGAGCTTTTAAAATGCAAGTTAATGTTATTACGAGTACGGTGGCCGGCCAAGAGACGGTCGCAACTGCGGATGTGCAAGCTTTCATGGCCGCCATGGAAAAACAATTGGGCGCAGATTTCAACTTCACGTTAGATACAGATTATGGTCAGAGTTTGACGGACCATAGCGCGGACGTTTACCTAGTTTATTTTGGCTCCCAAGCGAACTTATCCCCAGAACAACGGTCCCAAATGATCATCTTCTATTCCGATGAAGATGTGGCTAACTTAACAATCGGACGTTTTGTGGATATGCTACAACAGTTAAACAAGCAGTAGGCACTGCGTTAATCACAAGTTAGGAAGTGGCCCCATGCAATTACTGATTTTAGGTGTTATTGCAATTGTTATCTTTATCTTAGAAGAGTACCTGTTTACGGCTAGTCGCTACTTTTGGGTCGGCGGTATCGTTCCGGTTTTATGGACGGTTTTTTTGGCGTACCTTGTCGTGGTCAATGCCATGAACTTAACGGTGCGCGAGTATGCTTTAGCAATTATTGCGGTCATCATTCCTTATGTTTGTTGGGGTAACGGCTATCAGCGGCATCAAAGGCGGCAGTCATGAAAATCCAACCCCTAGCGGCAGCTCAAATTCCACGGGATTTACTGTTATTAGCCGATCCATCTTGGGCACAGGTCACAGCGTACTTATCGACAGGCCAATGTTATGGTTATCAACAAAATGGACAAGTGGTGGGTGTTGTCGTGTTGACAACGTTCAAAACAGGGGTGTGGGAAGTTAAAAATATTGCGGTGGCGCCCGCCTATCAACATCGCGGCATTGCTAAGGCCCTACTAGCAACGGCGATTGCGGTCTGCCAAGCAGCGCCAACCTGTGATGAACTGCAAATTGGCACTGGTAATTCATCGTTGCGGCAACTAGCGATTTATCAACACGCTGGTTTTGAGATGATTGCGGTGTGGGTCAACTTTTTTGTGGATAACTATCCAGACCCGATCTATGAAGCTGGCTTGCAGTGTAAAAGTATGGTGCGATTGAGTATGTCAACAACCGGGGAGGTGGCACAACGTGTGGAAAACGAGTCATTTACTAATTAGTTGGTTTTACGGTGCAATCGCCGTCTTCATTATCATGTTTTTTACGGCCCGTCAGGAAGTCAATCGGATCGTGTTAGAATTTAATCCGTTCGTCATTTACAGTATTATTTGTGCGCTCGTGCTGTTTCCAATTGTGAAGTATCGTTGGCCGCGGGTGTTTCAAGTCTGGCGTAAACAACCCAAGGAAACACCGTCAACGCGACCAGACGATGAGCAAATCATTCAGGACTCTGGCCGACCATGGTCAGTAGCAGCCAAGCGGACAAAGCCCAAACCCGTTCCAACCGCATTAACGCCACAAGTCGAGGCTAAGAGTGACTTCATGGATGGTTTTATCAACTTCTTTAAGAATATTTTGATGGCAGTGATTTTGGTTCCTTTAAGCCCGATTATTTGTGGGTATTTTGGGGTCCGGGATTGGCGTCAGCGCCAAAAGTAGTCGAAACTGATAATCTGTTCAGGAAACTGATCAAATGAGTGGAAGACTTATGCAGATACTGTTGATAACGACATTGAGTTATCAACTGTGGATAAAAGTCTGGTTAACGAAAAAAACGAATCAACAAGTTGTTCATAACTTTGTTGATTCGTTTTTTTTGTTAGTTTTGAAAATGATTGATGTATTGTTGCCGATTCTGCCTAATGACGCCAATGATCTTACATCGGCAATAAATGAGGACAATGTAAATACAAACGAGTCATTTGTATAATAAAAAAGCAAGTCGCAGTTAACGACTTGCTGATAAGGTGTTCAAATCTTAAGGTTGGTAGTTATTAATATATTGTTTGCGGTTCTGCCATGGCCATGCTTTGACGACCCCAATCATCTTGCTCTTAGGAACGAGCCCCCAGTAACGGCCATCGTTAGAAACGCTCCGGTGATCACCAAGGACAAAGTAGTAACCCTTCGGCACCGTATTGTTGGTCACGGACTTGGCCCAGCCTTGATCATGGCTCAAACTATTGAGTGTCCAACCAGTGAACTTGCTGTGACTATTAGCCATGAAGGACCCAGTCGTCTGTTGATACTTATTTTTGAGATAGGTTTGCTTGACTAATTTGTTGTTCACGTAAAGTTTACCGGAACTTGTGTAGCGGACCGTATCCCCAGGCATCCCAATGACCCGCTTAACATAAACGGCGTTTTTGTCGGTTTGGTTCGGATCGAGTCCGTAGGCGTTGAAGACGACGACAGAACCTGCTTTGATTTTGCTAGTCTTAAAAGCTACGACGCGTTCGTTATTTTGTAAATTCGGTTGCATCGAAGTCCCATCGACTTTGACCATAGTAAACCAGAACTGACGAATCAGTAAGGCGATGATCAAGCCAATCGCAATCGGGACCACCCAGCTCATAATGCTTTTAAATGTTTTCAATGGTTAAAACTCCCTTAATTGTGTGTATACCTCTCATTATAAACGATAATGATTTTTTCGCAGTATAAAAAAGCTTAAAAGTTCAACGATACTCAAAATGGGGGCGGTTGCTTTCGAGAATGCGTGTTCATGGTGATAATTGCGTGCTATGCTGGTGAAAGTAAAATGCGATTGATGGGAGGAACTGGGAGTATGAAAACACAGAAAGAACGAATGCTGGCGGGTGAGTTGTACGTTGCTGATGATCCAGAATTAGGACGTGAAAATCATCGTGCCAAACGGTTAGTACGGGAATTTAATCAAACAACCGAAGCCCAACCAGAAGAACGGCAACGATTGTTAACGGCAATGTTCAACAAAATTGGTGACGGGGGCTATATCGAACCGCCATTTCATACCGACTATGGAAGCAACACGACAATTGGCAAGCACTTTTACGCCAATTACGATGCGATTTTTATTGATGTGGGTCGGATTACGATTGGGGACAACGTCTTTATGGGGCCGCGGGTCGGCTTATATACGGCGGGTCACCCCATTGACGCCGCCATTCGTGCTGAACAACTCGAATATGGTTGGCCAATTACGATTGGACACGATGTTTGGTTTGGGGGCAACGTGGTCGTTAATCCGGGTGTCACGATTGGGAGTAATGTCGTGATTGGGTCTGGTTCCGTGGTTACTCATGATATCCCGGATAACGTGGTTGCGGTCGGCAATCCTTGCCATGTCTTACGAGAAATCACCACCGCTGACCATGAATATTGGGCTCGGCAACGGGCCGCCTATTTTGCTGATCGTGATGATGATTGATAGAAATTAATTGTACTGTGTTCATGTCATTAAAGTTTGGATTAGAAATAAGGCCGCGATATTTTTAATAATAGACATTACACCCCCTCAGCCTTAAAATTAACTTAGAAACAGGATAAGAAAGAGGCGGTAAGTGCAATGCTAAAAGATGATCAGATCGTGTGGGCAATTCACCAAATGGAAGCAGACATCGGACCAGTGGGACCTTCCCTGGACTCGCGGACGCCGTTTCAGTATTTGATTTCAGTAATTCTGAGCGCTCAGGCGACCGACGTCTCGGTTAACAAGGTGACGCCGGTACTGTTTGAGAAGTATCCAGAACCAAAGGACTTGATGGCTGCCGATGTTGCGGATGTGGAAGCAATTATCAAGAGCGTCGGATTATTTCATAATAAGGCTCGCAACATCATTAAAACGGCGCGCATTGTCCATGAAGAATTAGCCGATGTCGTGCCTACCGATCGTAAAGGCATCATGGCGTTACCAGGTGCGGGCCGCAAAACTGCCAACGTGGTATTGAGTGACGTTTTTGAACAACCGACGTTTGCTGTCGATACACACGTCTCGGCAATCTCGAAACGCTTGCACTTTGTCGCTCAGACCGCGACGCCGTTACAAGTTGAACAAAAAATCGTGAGTGTGTTGGCACCGGCAGAATTACATCAAGCCCATCACACGATGATTGAATATGGGCGGAAGTATTCGATGAAGTTGACGCCAGACAAAGAAGTTTGTCAATTGATCATTGACTGTGACAAGTTGAATGAGGAAAATGAAGCGTTGATCTAGTAGCGTGGGGCGACAGCGAGCATATTTTAGCCATTGGTAGAACTGCCTGTAAGTCTTGCTAGACGTGTAATCAAAGCCAGGTTACGCTAAACAACCTCTTTTCCGACAGGCCGAAGTTGGCTGCCCTTGATCTTAACTGGCAGTCCTATTTTTAACATAATACGTACTGACGCGAGCATTAAGACGAGTGGTGGTCTTGATGTTCGCGTTTTTTAGTTTGTTCACGGTCGTGTTTTTCGATGCGTCTGAAAAATAGGCTATTCAGAAAGTAAGTAAAACCGAACATAAAAACAATTAGCATTAAAACAGTCGCAATGGCTTGGGCAATCATAGTTGGACCTCCTCGGATAACGGGTGATAACACTGGAATTATCAGTGTCAGTGACTGTTGTCATTGTACGGGCAATGCGAGGCAAAATGCAAGCGGTGGCTTAAATGCTAACCGTGAATCTTGAAAATACGGTATGATAATAGTAACCGATTACATATAGGAGGCTAAATTATGGCATACATCGAAGTGCAGCAGGCAACGCGCCAGTTTAAAAATGGTGAGCAGGTCACCGTTGCTAATCGTGATATTTCATTTGAAGTTGACCAGGGTGCGGTCGTTGTGATTTTAGGTCCGAGTGGTGCGGGTAAGTCCACGTTACTCAATATTTTAGGTGGCATGGACAGCCCTACGAGCGGCCGTGTGCTGGTGGATGGTGTGGACATTGCGCAATTTAACTCACGGCAATTAACGACCTATCGTCGGCAAGCGGTCGGGTTCGTTTTTCAATTCTACAACCTGGTTCCGAACTTGACGGCGCGTGAAAACGTCGAGTTGGCGTCGCAAATCACCAAGGACGCACGCGACGTTGATGAGACGTTGGCCTTGGTAGGACTGACGCACCGGGCAGATAACTTTCCAGCCCAGTTGTCCGGTGGTGAACAACAGCGGGTCGCAATTGCGCGGGCAGTTGCGAAGAATCCCAAATTATTACTCTGTGATGAACCCACTGGCGCGCTCGACTATCAGACGGGGAAGCAAGTCTTACAGGTGATTCAAGATGCGGCTAAGCAGACGCAGACAACGGTCATCATTGTGACGCATAATAGTGCGATTGCGCAGCTGGGTGACCAAGTCATTCGTATCAATGATGCTCAAGTGCAGTCGGTTGAGCATAATGCTCATCCAACGCCTTTGGCTGAGATTGAATGGTAGGTGCAGCGATGACAGCAGCTTATTTTAAAACAATTATGCGTGAGATTTGGTCGTCGAAAGCCCGTTTTGCTTCAATATTACTGATCATTTTCTTAGGGGTTGCTTTTTATACGGGAATTCGGGCGACCGGTCCGGATATGTCACAGGCAGCTAATGATTATTATGCGAAGCAAAAGCTGGCGACCAATAGTGTCCAGTCGACAATGGGGCTGACTAAGGCCGATACACGAGTACTGAATCAACACCGCTCACAGCTCACTTACCAAGCGACACGCTACGCTGATGTTAATCAGTTGAACAATAGTCAAGTCGTGCGGGTGATGGCGTTACCGACAACCCAACGACTGAATCGGTTACGGATCGTTAAGGGACGGTTACCGCGGCATGCCAATGAGATCGTGTTAGACGCGCAAGCACAGCGATTGCAGCCGAAGCTAAAAGTCGGTTCAACGTATCGAATTAGCAGTACGGCTAAGCGCAATGCACAGTTCACGCGGCGAACATTCAAGGTCGTGGGGTTTGTCAATTCACCAACGTATGTTGAAAATACGAATCGTGGTGTCACCAACATTGGTAAAGGGACTTTGGACTACTTGGTCTATGTCCGTCCGCAGGTGATTAAGTCCAGTGTGATAACGCGCATTGACGTGCAATTCAAAAATTTGCGGGGCGTCACCCCCTACACGGCGAAGTATCGGCGCTTGAATCGCGAGAACACCGCGCAACTCAAACGCTGGTTAAAACCACAAGCGCGTAAGCGGCAGCAGGCATTACAAGCCCAGGCCCAGGCTAAGCTGAAACCATTGCGGCAGGCGACCCAGCAACTTGCTAGTCAAGTGCCAGCGGGAACGGCACAACTAGTCAAGTTACAAAGCCAATTAAAACGCGCGCAGGCCCAGGTCGCGGCCATCACAATGCCGACTTATTTGTACACTGACCGTACGGATAATCCGGGTTACACAGAATATCACGAAAATACGCAACGAGTCGTGGCACTGTCGACTGTCTTTCCGCTGTTCTTTATTGCGATTGCCGCGTTAATTTGTCTAACGACGATGACGCGGATGGTTGAAGAATTGCGGCTACAGATGGGGACGTTAAAGGCCCTCGGGTATACGAATACCGCGGTCGGTAGCGAGTTTATGATTTATGGTGGTTTAGCCGCGCTGATTGGGACCGCGCTAGGTGTCCTGTTCGGCGTCAATTTTTTCCCGCGGTTTATCGCGCAGGCCTATGGTAGTATGTATAATTTGCCCGCAATCAACGTTCAATACATTTGGATGGACATTGGTATCGCCTTAGCCATTGCGTTGTTGTGCACGTTGGGGACGGCACTGGTCGTGCTCCGCGTGGATTTAAACAGTTTACCCGCGCAACTCTTACAGCCACGAGCACCTAAGGCCGGTAAGACTTTGCTATTAGAACGCTGGCAATGGCTATGGCATCGGCTGAGTTTTAATCATAAAATCACACTTCGTAATCTATTTCGGTATAAGCAACGGTTGCTGATGACCGTGCTCGGTATTGCGGGCTGCATGGCAATGATGATTACGGGGTTTGGCTTAAAGGATTCCATTGGTGATATTAGCGTCAAGCAATTTAACGAATTGTGGCACTACGATGCAGTGGTGACGCGTAGTGGGAACGAAACGGACCAACAACGGCAAGCACTTAGTCGTGGTCAACTTTACCAGGCTAGTTTGAAATTACAGGCCAAGCAGGTGACGGTCAAACAGTCCGGGGTAGCAGAACAGACGGCTACGCTCGGTATCCCAGCACCCCACCAATCGCTAAGCAAGTTCGTGGTATTACGGCACCGACAAAGTCATCAGGCCATTCATATCGGTAATCGCGGTGCGGTCATCGATGAAAAATTAGCTAAGTTATATGGCGTTCATGCGGGCGATGATTTAACAATCAAGTTGGCCGGGCAAACCACCAAGCGGATTCACATCAGTGCGGTGGCTGAAAATTACGTCAATCACTTTATCTATATGAATCCGACTTATTATCGACGTGTCTTCAAGCAGGCACCAGTATATAACACGAACTATGTCCGGTTTAAGCAGGCAACGAAAAAGCAAGAAAATGCTTATGCGGATCGGCTATTGAAACAGGCGGGGGTTCAGAACGTGACACTGATGAGTACAGAGAAAGCCACTAATTTTAAAATGCTGGATAGCATGAACTTAGTCGTATTGATCTTTGTCATCTCGGCGGGGGCACTAGCGCTAGTAGTGCTCTATAACTTAACGAATATTAATGTTTCTGAACGGATCCGGGAATTGTCGACAATCAAAGTGTTGGGCTTTTACGATGGTGAAGTGACGATGTATATTTTCCGTGAAAATCTGATATTGACGGTTTTAGGCATTATTGCCGGTTGTTTCTTGGGCAACTGGTTGCACGCATATATCTTGCAAACGGCTGAAACGAACGCGTTAATGTTTTCACCAACGATTCATCCGTTGAGTTACGTTTACGCGGCATTATTGACCCTGGCCTTTAGTTTATTAGTCATGGGAATGATGCATCGTAAGTTAAAGCGAGTCAATATGCTGGATGCACTGAAATCTGTCGATTAAACGTGTCTGACAACGGCCAACGGTAGCCGAAGTGGTATAATTAAATTGATTGGAACAGTTTAATTAAGGATGACTAGGGGATGAATGGCATGGCAGAAACGGCACAGTTAGAAGCTGCTGTACAGGCATTAAGCGATATTGTAAAAATGAATACGGTAAATAACCATGAGCAATTGGTGGCGGATTATTTGGTCACACTTTTAAAGCAACATGGTATTGAAGCACAATCAATCGAGTACGCTCCCGGGCGGGTGAACTTGGTGGCCGAAATTGGTGATGGTCACGGTCCAGTCGTCGCGTTGGATGGTCATGAAGATACGGTGGCGTTGGGTGATGCAGATAAATGGCACACGGACCCGTTGGCAGCAACTATCAAAGATAATCGGTTGTATGGTCGCGGTGTGACGGACATGAAGGCTGGACTAATGGCTGAAGTTTTCGCGATGATTGCATTGCACGATCAAGACGTCCCACTCCATGGCACGGTGCGGTTACTCGCAACTGTGGGAGAAGAAGTCGACCATTTAGGTGCTGAACAATTGACGGAACTCGGTTACGCCGATGATATTCAAACGTTGATCTGTGCGGAACCAAGCGGTGCGGACAAACAGCTTTTACTGACCAAGTCGATTCAAGCCATGTTAGGTGTTGACGACGATACGGCGCAACGGATGGCGGATGCGAATCCGACGACCGAACAACACTTCATCGAATTAGCGCATAAGGGTTCACTGACTTATACGATTAAAGCGCAAGGGGTGGCGGCCCACAGTTCGATGCCAGCGATTGGTCAAAACGCCATCGATATGTTGATGACTTACTATCAGAAACAAACCGCCTATTTTGACAGTTTCAAGACTATCGTTAATCCCGTATTGGGCCCAACCGTACCTGTCGTGACGTTAATTAGTGGTGGCGAACAGGTCAACACCGTCCCAGCCAGTGCCGAAATGTCAGTAAAAATTCGGACGATTCCAGAATTACGGAATGACCGCTTGATTAATGATTTGGAAGCCATCATTGCTGAATGCAATGCGGATGGTGCCAATCTAACGATGGACATCGCAAGTTCGTTCTACCCAGTGCATACGCCGGAAGATAGCCAGTTGGTCCAGTTGGCGAAGAAGGTTGGGGAACAAGTCTTACAACAGCGGCTCCCGTACTTTGGTGCTCCTGGTGGGACGGACGCATCGTCTTATATTGTAAAGAGTCCTGATATGCAAGTGATCGTCTTCGGACCCGGCAATATTACAGCGCACCAAGTTAATGAATATGTTGATTTGGATATGTATGGGCGCTTCATCGAGATTTATCAAAAAATGATTACGGAATTGCTGGCTTAACGGAAACGTTAATAATCGTGAATTAAATTATGCTGGAAAAGGTTTCAAAAAAAGTAATAGTCGTTTCAAGAATTGATTCTTGAAATGACTATTACTTTTTTGAGCAAGGCGACTGAACCTCGGTGTATCTAACTTAATAATGATTGTGGTGACGGTTGTGCGTTATTCAGGTTATTCGTGATGCCCAAACCGTTGCAAGTAACTCGAAAAATCTTCGTGATCCTGGGTAATACCAGCTTCCTTTTCTTCATACCAATTAATTTTGTCGTTGAGAATCTGTAGATGATGCTGGACTTCGTTGAACTGGACGAGAAAGTCTTCTTTAACGTGCTTGAGCAGTGCTAATCGCTTGGGAATCGTGTCGTCGCCGGCTGCGCGCCAGGTAACGTATTGCTGCAATTCGCTAATACTCATACCCGTTCCTTTAAGATGTAATAAGAATTTGACCCAGTTAATATCGGCAGTCTCATAATAGCGCCGGCCATTGTCTAAGCGATGTGGTTCAATCAAGCCCGCTTTTTCGTAGTAGCGTAGTGTGGGGGCGCTGAGACCAACGGCTTTAGCGAAGTCACCGATTGAATAACGTTCTGTAGTAGTCCTTACCAATTTTAAAATTCTCCTTATTCTAACTTTTATTTGAAGTAACTTTAGCAATAACAATACCACGAAATCCTATTTTAGCAAGTTTAAACTTTATTGTTGACTTAAAGTGTACTTTAAGTTGTAAGCTGTATTCATCAATCAGTTAGCAAGCAAATAATTAAGGAGTGTTTTTAATATGACAACAACTAATAATAGCGGCCTATTTGGATTAGGTGTAAAGAATGAGGCCTACCAACAATACTTTATCGGTCAAAGTTACCTGAATGCCTTAGCCGGTGATGAGCAGGTCGACGTGAATGTTTCCAACGTGACGTTTGAACCCGGCTGTCGGAATAATTGGCATATCCATCATAACGGATACCAAATCTTATTGGTGACGAGTGGTGAAGGTTGGTATCAAGAGGCTGGTAAGCCAGCCCAGTTATTACATCCCGGCGACGTGGTCACAATTCATCCTGGTGTGAAGCATTGGCATGGTGCAACAAAGGATAGTTGGTTTGCCCACATCGCGATTACTAAGGGAACTAGCGAATGGCTCGAACCAGTTGACGATGAAGCGTACGCAAAATTATAAAAGTTAAAGCAGTTATTGAAGGAGGAAACTAATATGACAGTTAAACAAACCGCAGGACGCGACAATTTAGGCAAATTAGCACCACAATTTGCCGCGTTAAATGATGATGTGTTATTTGGTGAAGTCTGGTCACGCGAAAGCGCACTAAGTTTACATGATCGGAGCATGATTACGATTGCATGCTTAATGACTAGTGGTGATTTTCCACAATTAAAGGCGCATTTTAAGATGGGCAAGGATCATGGTATCTCAAAGGATGAAGCCGTTGAAATCGTTACCCACTTGGCTTTCTATGCGGGGTGGCCTAAGGCGTGGTCAGCACTGGCGCTGATTAAAGAAGTTTACGGTGAATAGGAGGAATAGTTAGATGACAGTTAAAAACAAAGTCGTTGTGATTACGGGGGCCTCGTCCGGAATTGGGGCGACGACCGCTAAGCAATTAGCCAGTAATGGTGCTAAAGTCGTATTGGGCGCACGGCGTGAAGAACGCCTGGCCGCTTTAGTTGATGAAATCAAGGCAGCCGGTGGACAAGCGGCCTATCAGGTGACGGATGTAACGAAGTCGGCCGATGTACAAGCACTGGTTAAGCTAGCGCAAACGCAATTCGGTGGGCTTGACGTGATTTTCAATAATGCTGGGATTATGCCGACATCGCCAATCAGTGCCTTGCACACGGATGAATGGGACCAGATGATTGATATTAACATCAAAGGCGTCTTGAACGGGGTGGCAGCGGTCATGCCAATCTTTACCGCTCAAAAATCGGGTCAGATTATTACGACATCGTCAGTGGCTGGGATTAAGTCCTTTGCTGGCTCCGGCGTGTACGGTGCTACGAAGTTTGCGGTTCGTAATTTGATGGAAGTCATTCGGATGGAAAGTGCCCAAGAAGGTACCAATATTCGAACGGTCAGCTTATATCCAGCGGCCATCAATACGGAATTATTGCACACGATTACGGATAAGACGGCCAAACAGAATATGACTGATTTTTATCAACAAGTGGGAATCAGTCCAGCAGCCGTTGCGAACGTGGTTAACTTTGCCATTGACCAACCAGAAGATGTTAACGTTAATGAATTTACGATTTATCCGACGAAGCAGGCTTAACTTGATTTAGCTGTTGTTAACGGTTGTTTGAGCTAGTTGCCGATAAGTCGAAAATGTGAATTCAAAAAATACAAGCACCCGGTCTAGCGCATAATGGCGTTGCTAGACCGGGTGCTTGCTGTTGTTATATTGTATTAATAATATTCAATTAGTGGGCTTACTTCAACCGTAAGCCACGCTTTAAGTTGCCCCAGAAACCGAGTTCATCCGTTTGTAACATTAGCCCACCATAGATTCGGCCGATGTAGATCATACTTCCAATGATTGTTGCAATGAGAATCAGGAGTGACACGATTGCAGCGGGCATCGTTGCCATGCCGTTAATGAGGCGCAATGGCATGAAGTATGATGAGAAGAACGGAATATATGAGAAAATCTTAACGAAGAGATTGGTGGGTGTGTTCTGAAAGGCTAGGGCCATGAAAAACGCTAGCATACTCAGATAGATGACCGGTTGTGCTGCCTTGCTAGCATCCGCGACCCGGGTCACCAAAGCACCACAGAAGGCCGACGCTACGGTGTAGAGTAGTACGGCCAGTAATGCAAACAACAAGTTGATTGAGACCAAGTTGTGAATCACTTGATTGATCAAATCGGTATTCTGTTGCCAAAAATCAATTGTGAGTGAGCTACGTTTAACGAATTGCATGACGGCAAAGCCACCCACTAAGTAGACGAGCAGCTGAGTCACAATGACTAGTAAGACACCGTAAATTTTACCATTGAAGTATTTCCGCGGTGTCGTACTCGAGAAGATGACTTCCATAATCTTGGTGCCTTTGTCTGCGGCAATCTCTTGTGCTGTGATTGCTGAATAAGTGGTCAAAATCAAGTAGACAAAGAAGACGACAATATAGAAGGAGACCGTTTTAGCCGTTTTATCTGAAGCAGCGTGCTTCTGTAATTGTTCAGTAAATTTTGGCTGTACAGCCAACGCCTGGGTCTGTTTGGCACTTAGTTGTGCGCGCTGTACGTTACGTTGGCTTTGGGCAGTGGCTAAGAACTGCTGAATCTTAGCCTTGTCACCGCTGCTGACAGCATTAGGACCAGTGAACTGCGCTTGCAACTGTTGATTTTTGGTTGTTAAAACGAGGTAGCCGGCGATGTCATTGCGCTTCGTCGCCGCCTTAGCGCTGGCGAGTGTTTGGTATTTATTAGCGGTAGCCACATGACTCTGCTTAATGAAACTTGTGCGTAATTGTGGGCTAGTGCTAACGACCGCGATGTCATTCTTATTAGCGCTGGGTGCAGCAAAATAAGAAAAGGCGGCCACGAACCCGAAGAACAAGAAGGGCATAAAGACGAGTGACAAAAAGCTCCAGGACTTGATCTGCCGCAAGTAGGTTTCAAAAGTCACAATCCAAGTCTTATTCATGGTTAACACCTCCCGCTTCAGTTCGGAAAATCTCATCCAGCGTTGGTGGCTGCTGACTGAACTCTTCAATGTAATGACCAGCAGTGACTTGATCAAAAATCGCTGGGCCAACTGAAGCATCTGCAAGTTCGAGTCGGAATCGCTGGGCACCTTGTTGAGTAACGTTGGTGACTCCTGGTAGATCGGCCAGTTGCGCTTGTGACCAGTCAGTCGTCAAGAAGAGACGGGTACGGCCAAACTGGGCGCGAACGTCTTCAACGGTACCCTTAAGGACTGCTTCACCATTACGTAGCATAACGAGTGAGTCACAGATCGCTTCGACATTACTCATATCATGACTGGAAAAAATAATCGCGGCGCCCCGTTGCTTAGCATCTAAAATAGCTTGCTTGAGCAGGTCGGCGTTGACCGGGTCCAAACCACTGAATGGTTCGTCCAAGATAATCAGTTTGGGATCATGAATTAAAGTACAAATCAGCTGGACCTTTTGTTGGTTTCCTTTAGATAACTTATCAATCTTATCGGTCGGCTGCCCCTTGACCGCAAAGCGCTTCATCCATGCGGCAATTTTGCCCTTGGTCACCCGTGCCGGCTGATTTTTCAAACGGGCCAAGTACACGATTTGTTGTGTGATGGTTAATTTGGACATTAGGCTACGTTCTTCGGGTAAGTAGCCGATTTGATCGTAGTCATCAGCGGTCAACGGTTGCCCATTCCAAGTAATTTGACCGTCGAATGATAGAAAATTTAAGATGCTGTGAAACGTGGTTGATTTCCCCGCGCCATTTTGACCAATCAATCCCATGATTTCCCCGTCATGGACGTCAAATGACACGTCATTTAATGCTTGAACAGTCCCGAAACGCTTCTGAATATGTGCGATGGATAGCATTAGTTTGTCCCCCAAATTCTTGAAATAAAGTCATTACGTGTTGTGCGAGCTAATTAGTCATGAAATAGGATCAAAACGTGCCAAGTTTAGATTGTTATTCGTCAGCCGGTGTGCGTTCTATGCCGACCTCCGGGGCTGGGTGACAATTGCTGGAACGTAGCCGACGTCGATTTGAGCTAACGCCCAACCCGCGTCATCTCAAATACGAGTCTTATTCTAAGCCGGAAGCAACCCACTTCCAGCTAAGAATAATTTGGCTACTGAGCATTGTCACCCAGCCCCTCCAGTCGGGAACCCGCTCGAATGGCTGATGAACGGCTACTTAACTTGGTGAAATTTGTCGTTGGCTATTTTGATACGGGAACTTTAAATAAAACATCAGGGTGCATAACCTACTTTGTCGCAACATTCAATTTTGACTACAGCGGCTTAAGATGTTGAGCTATTCCAATATCATTTTCAGTCTGATAGTTGCTGAGAGAAATTACTATTTATGAAAAACAATGACGAATTCACCAAAAGTTGGGTCCGCACATGTCCGCCATTCGAACACTGTCCCGACTGGAAGGCGTTTCGGCCAATGCTCAGCGGTGAAATTCCACTTAGCAAGCGTCCTTGGCTTGGTTAGTGGAAGACCAGTATTTAAGACGTGGTCTTCGGCTTAAATCTGTGTCCACCGCGTTCCAGCAATTGGCCGAAATGCCTGGAAGTCGGCATAGGACGCGCCAACTAAGTAATTTTACGTTAACTCGAACTTTTTCCAGCGGGCCTAAGCTGGCTGCTTTTGAACTTACACAACTTGGCACGTTTTAATCCTAATTAGGCCTAATAACTATTGGCACAATTAGCAATCATTGTTTGATTTTATGATGACATAGTTGATTCGGTGTGACAAGGGCGTGCGCTTGGTTCTAAATGAAGCTTATTTGGGCAAGCGGGCGTTTTCAAGAGCTAATAGGGCGCGTTTCATTGGCAAACCACCACGATAGCCGCCAAGTTGACCGTCTTTGCGGCGGATACGATGGCAGGGGATCACAATAAGGAGTGGATTTTTACCAACGGCGCTGGCGACAGCTCGGACTGCGGTAGGGTGATTGATCATTGTGGCGAGTTGTGAATAAGTTGCAGTTTGACCGTATGGAATACGGGTTAAAGCTTGCCAAACTTGGTGTTGTAAAGGGGTGCCCGTCGTTTGGTCGAGGGGTATGTCAAAATGCTGGCGTTGACCAGTTAGGTAATCATGTAATTCTTGACAGGCCTGTTGATTAGCTTGTTGATCATAATGAATATTAGCGGATTTGAAGAAGGCTTGCCATTCGTCGCGTGGACCGTTGGCACGGCCGACAAAGGCTAAGCCGGTGGGCGTTGTGCCCAGCCAGTAAGTTTGCTGGTTAATGGTTGTTTGGGTCAATGTTAAGTGCATGTGTGAGCCCTCCGTCTCAATTAGGATAGCGTTAGTATAACAGAATTGGTGGTGTGACGACCTGATTAAATCAGAACATCACTGCTATATCTTAATGAAAAAAGCCAGTGCGAACGATGAGTCGTCCGCGCTGGCTTTGATGTCAATGATAAAGCTTGAATTTGATAATTGCAGATGCTGATTAGTACCAGCCGTTTGCTTGCCAGAACGCTTTAGCAGCAGTCCATGAGCCGTAACGGCCAGCGACGTATGCGTCGGCAGTCGCTTCTTGGTTGGCGGCAGAATAATCGCCATTTAAGAGGGATTGACCAAGTTGATATTTACCATAGTAAATACCGTTGGTTACGGTGTAGGAGCCACCAGATTCGCGAGCAGCAATCCAGGCCTTGGCAGCAGCCTCAGATGTACTAGTCGAGCTGGTTGTCGTGCTTGTTGTTGAACTGGCCGTGCTTGAGCTAGCTTGACTGGCAGTTGTGCTGCTAGTACTTGCACTACTAGTTGCGGCTGAACTAGCGGTGGTCGTCGTGCTTTGACTGGTTACCGTTGTACTTTGACTAGCCGCACTTTTTACTGAACTAGCACTGGCTTGACTAGTACTGCTTTGGCTAGCGGCCGACGTTGCACTCTGGCTCGTCGTACTAGTGACTGAACTAGCACTGGCTTGACTAGTACTACTTTGGCTAGTGGCCGACGTTGCACTCTGGCTCGTCGTACTAGTGACTGAACTAGCACTAGCTTGACTAGTACTGCTTTGGCTAACGGCCGACGTCGCGCTTTGGCTCGTTGCACTGGTAACTGAGCTGGCGCTGTTTTGACTCGTGCTGCTCTGGCTAACGGCTGATGTGCTGCTTTGACTGGCTGCACTGGTAACTGAGCTGGCACTGGCTTGACTCGCTGTGCTTTGACTAACCGTTGACGTGGCGGTAACGGTGCTAGTAGGATTTTGAACGGCGGCACTAGTTGTTGTAGTCGTCGTGCTTGGCGTGGCTACTGAGGTGGTGGCCCGTGTCATTTTAACTGTCTGGTGTTTGTTAACTTGTAGTTTGTCCCCGACGTAGATTAAGTTGACGTTCTTCAAATGGTTCAACTTTTGAACGGCGGCAACGGTTGTTTTGTGAGTGTCTGCGATTTCACTGACAGTGTCACCAGCCTTGACCGTCACCGTATCGGCCTTAGCAGCAGTTGCACCAAGGGCAATGGCACCAGTTGTTGCTAATGAGGATAATAATAGGTGTTTAATTTTCATATAATTGATTCACTCCCAAACTAGATTAGACTTCCCTTAAAGTTTACCATCATGTAAGCGGTTCGTTAAGCGCAATTTGCTTACTGACGGACTTTTTAGAAAATAAAACATGCCCGATTAAGACATAGTGTAACAGATTAACGCTTACATTACCGCTAATTTGCAATGCAATCTTAGTGACGAGTGTGTCAATGTAGTGACCTGCGTAACGTGATTACGTTGACGGTGGGGGGCATGGTAGAATTGGACTTTTGAAAAGCCCTCCCAAATTGACTGCGGCTTGCACGTGTTCGACTTTACCAGCAGACCATTTGCATAGTGGTTGATGAAGGACTGCAATAAGGGCCGATCATGGGGGGATTGCCAGTTTGCAGTCAGGCAAGTCCGATGCACCTATATGGCAACAGAAAAACGCGGCCCCCATATAGGACCGCGCTGATTGTATGTTCAGTTGTGCATGAATGTGTTTAGTAATAACCGTTGGCTTCCCAGAAGGCCTTGGCCGCTACCCATGAACCGTAGCGTGAAGCCACGTATTCGTCAGCGACGGTTTCCTGATTAGAAGCTGAGTAGTCACC
Organism: Lactiplantibacillus sp. YT640; assembly: GCF_049745435.1. Classification (NCBI taxonomy): domain Bacteria; kingdom Bacillati; phylum Bacillota; class Bacilli; order Lactobacillales; family Lactobacillaceae; genus Lactiplantibacillus; species Lactiplantibacillus sp. YT640. Next base: position 34,079 of record NZ_JBMNVY010000005.1, on the reverse strand, counting down.
GTTTAGAAGTGACTTGCTGAGTTGATACTTACCATAATAGTTCCCGTTAGATGCGGTATAGGAGCCACCGGATTCCTTGTTGGCAATCCAGGCTTTTGCGGCAGCTTCAGCACTACTTGATGTGCTAGTTGTTGATGAACTGCTGCTAGTGCTCGTTGTGGTGCTGCTTGAAGTGGTAGCACTATTGCTGGCTGCCGTACTTGTGCTGGCGGCACTGGAAGCAGTGGTGTTGCTCAACTTCGTCATAGATGCGGAAGTAGCGGTTGAACTTGACGCCGTGCTAGCTTGGCTCGTTGCAGAGCTTGAAGTGGCACTGCTAGTTGACGAACTGGCGGCACTGCTTGAAGCAGCACTGCTGGTTGATGAACTGGTGGCACTACTTGAGGCCGCGCTGGCGGTTGACGTGCTGGTCACGCTACTTGAAGCAGCACTTGTGCTTGATGAGCTGGCAGCACTACTTGAGGCGACACTTGTCGTTGACGAACTGGTAGCCGTGCTAGCTGCTGACGTACTTGTACTGCTGCTAACGGCTGCGCTGCTGGCACTTTGGGTGCTAGTACTGTTGGCCGTTGAACTGGCAGTACTGGTCGAACTAGCCGTACTTGAAGCAGCACTAGTTGGTACTTGGGTAGTAACCGTGGTTGCGTGGTGTTTGCCGTTGACTTCCAGTTTGTCACCGATATAGATCAAGTTAACGTTCTTTAAATGGTTGGCTTTTTGAATCGCTTTGATGGTCGTCTTATGCGTTAAAGCAATTTCACTGACAGTATCGCCAGCTTTAACGACAACGGTATCGGCATTAGCAACGGTAGTACCTAAAGCTAACAGACCGGTAGCTGCCAATGAAGTTAATAGGGCATTTTTAATTTTCATAAGTTAATCAGTCACTCCTATAAAAGTTGTGTTGTTATTTCGATTGAATGGTGATTAGTATACCGACCGCAGATTGCAAAGCAATAAATAACAGATTACGGTTTGAGCCAATTTTGTAATAAAGTAACATGGTGTAACAAGTTAACACTTTCATCATGTTTTCGCCACATTATCATCACACTCGCGGTAAAATTCAGAAGGTAACTTAAAAAATGGTTTAAAGCTGTGAGCGATATTCTTATTAATTCAGTAAAATTTGTTATAATCGAGACCGTTAAGCAGAACGTCGTGTAAGGGAGCGAGTAATAATGTATTATTTTGTGAATACCAGCATTAACCCGAAAAAATCGGGAATTGAACATGCTGAGATGAAACGGCTGGCACTTTTTAACCAGCATCACGTTCCTGCTAAGATGGTCACGCGATTTTTTTCATTATCGTTACACCAGACACTGACAGCAGCGGGGATTGCGGCTGAAAATCAAATTAATCTGTTTGATTTCATTCAGCATTCCAGTGAACGGCCAACGACTAAGATGACGATTGAAGACCTGCATCTAGCACCGGACTTGCGGGTGCAACCCGTTGGGCGTCATTATGAAGTTTATCAAAATGACCAATTATTAATGAAGGTCAATACATTTCTGAACACTCAAAAACAACTGAACAATGTCCAATATTATGATCAAAATGGTAAGTTAGTGAAGACCGATTGGTACGATACCCGGGGATTTAAAGGGCTTGAACAGTTCTATGCCGCTGATGGACAAGTAGCAAGTGAACAAGTCTTTAATCCGGACGGGGAGGTCGTCTATCAGACATTTCATATGGCAGATCGACAAAATCAGGTCCAAAATTCACTTTATCGATTCATTAATTATGAGGGGCAAGACTGGTCATTTGCTGGTGAAACGGCAATGACAACCTTTTTCCTCGATGAACTTAATCGGAGGACGCCGCATGCGGTCTTTGTCATTGATCGGACGTATGAGTTGGCTTACGCCGCACTTCACATGCGAACTAAAGCGTTTAAAGTCATGCACTTACACAGTAATCACGTTAATGATCCAGCACATCCGAAGACGGCTAGTCTCAACTTTAATTATGCTTACGCGCTCAATAACCTAGACCGATGGAATGGCGTTATTGCGTCGACTAAGCAACAAACTGCTGACTTTCAAGCCCGCTTTGGCAATCAACCCGCCGTTTATACGATTCCAGTTGGGATTGTCGATGACGCGACTTTGAATGCGCCCAAGCCATCTTTTGATCAGCGCACCGCAGGCAAGATTATTTTTGTGGCGCGTTTAGCCGAAGAAAAGCAACAAGATCAGGTGATCCGGGCATTCAAAAAGGTATTGGCCCAAGTGCCGAATGCGACCCTTGATTTCTGGGGCTATGCAAATGGAGATACCGGCAAACAACTGCATCAACTTGTGGAACAGCTGGGACTGAAAGCGGCAGTTACGTTTAATGATTATACGACCGATTTAACAGCTGTCTATAATGATGCGCAGTTGGCGATGTTAACGTCGCGGGCAGAAGGTTTTGCACTTGCCTTGCTTGAAGGTCAGGCCCACGGGGTGCCCCAGATTGCCTATGATGTCAAATATGGGCCACGTGATATTATTCGGGACGGTCACGATGGTCAATTGGTGCCGGTCAATGATGAAAATGCGTTGGCTACGGCGATGATCGACTTGTTAACGCAGCCGAAAAAGTTAGCCATGTATAGTCAACAGGCTTATCAAGATGCCCAACGCTTTAGCACAACGGCTGTTTGGCAACAGTGGCAACCACTCATGAAAGCCGCAGCCGATTTTTATCAAGTTGAGGGGGCAACACAGCGATGAATTTTTTTGTGAACCAATATTTAATGGCGTTAAATTCTGGTGTGGAACATGCCGAATTTAAACGGCTCCAGTTGTTTAAAGATCATCAGGCACCGGCTAAACTAGTAACGCGTCAATTCGATGGTTTGTTACATCAGAATATGCGGCGCTTCAATATTGCCGATGATCAGATGGCCAACTTGTTTGACTTTTTTCGTGAAACGACCAGCTTTTCCAGTCGGGTCATCAAGATGGCTGATTTGAACTGGCCAACTGCCTATGACATTAAGCCGGACCCCAATGTCAGTGAGGTACGAGCTGGTGATCGGCTGGTTGCTAAGGTCCACTTTGTTCCCAGCACGGTGGGGCACGTGTACTTCATTGAAATTTTTGATCACTTCAATAATCTTGTTCAGCGTACTGATTATGATGAACGGGGCTTTAAGGCCCGTGATGAATTCTTCTCGTCAGCCGGGGAACCAATCACGGATATTTTCTATCGACCAGATGGTAGTCGGATGGCCGAACAGTATTATGCGCATGATAATAATGGGACTAATTATGTTTCGTTGTGCCATCTTATCAATTATCATGGCCGTGACTACTACTTTAATGGTGAACAAGAATGGTACCGGTTCTTCTTAGATGAACTGAACAAGCAATATGATGAAAACAACGTCTTTATTGCGGATCGGCCGTTAGCTGCTCAGTGGCCGGTGGTGAACATGCAGACGGCGGCTAAAAAATATTTGTGGTTACCCACGCCACATGCAGTCGATCCGCGTGATCAAGTCTATTCTAATTTGAATAACGCGTATGTTTATGGCCTGCACGAGTTTCTGAGTGCTTGGGACGGTGTGATTACGAGTACCGAACAACAGAAGCAAGATTTGACGCAGTGGCTCGGTGGTCAACCGAGTGTCCCAATCCTGACGATTTCAGCAGCCATTGTTTCCAAAAAGCACGCTCAACACGCACCAATTTCGATCAGTGAACGTCATGCGCATGAAATTATTTATACCGGCCGTTTGGATGCGGAACGGCGCGTCGATCAGCTAGTGACAGCTTTTGACCAAGTGCACCATAAGATTACGGATGCGACCTTAGTGATTTACGGGTATGGTGGTGAGCTTGACCGTCTAAAACAGCAAGTGTCCCAGTTGCACCTAGAGACCGCCGTGACTTTTGCTGGGTATCAACCGAACTTAACAATGGCTTATGATCAGGTCGGTGCTTACGTTTATACTGGTGAAAGTGATGCGCAGCCATTATCGTTAATTGAAGCCCTTAGTCATGGTGTGCCAGCAATTGCTTATGATATTAACTATGGCCCTAAGGATGTTTTGAAGGATGGCAAGAATGGTTATCTGGTCACGGATGGTGCCGTCAACCAACTAGTCAGAGCGCTGACCCGAACACTTGAAAGTCCGCAACGTCAGCAACGACTTAGCAAGGGGGCCTATCGGAGTAGTGAACAATATAGTGATGAACAAGTTTGGCAACAGTGGCAGCCGGTTGTTCAGTGAATATCAAAAATGGTCTGACTTTAGTGGTCAGACCATTTTTTAAACGCTAATGTCAAAAAGACCTAATAACAACGGCGGGGATCGCTAATCTGACCACGTTGTTAGGTACTGGGTAATTGCAGTCTGTACGGGGCGCAGTGCCGCTGCCGGTTGCGTGTTAGTCAGTAAAAAGAATTGGCGTTGGTAATGAGCACTTAGCTGTTCGATGGGAATCTCGTTGCTTAAAACGTGACGTGAAATAATTGTTTGGCCGATACCATGAGCGAGGAGGTCCGCGATGATTTGGTTACTGTGGATGACCATGACTTGTGCTGGCTGAATGTTGCGGGCTTTTAAAAAGGCGTTGGTATAATGACGCACACCGGAATTAGGTTCACGTAGCAGCCAGAGGGGACTGGCAAAGTCGCCCGCATGGACGAGCTCATCGTGACCAAATGGCAAGCGATTGAGCTGGTCAGTAACGAGTGGCTTTTCAACTAAACCAAAGTCCAGTTTGTGTTGGGACATAGCGGTCAAAATTTCGGCCGAATTGGCAAGCGTCACTTGAAAGTCAAAGCGATCACTGACGGCACTCAAATTGGCTAATAAAGTGGGTAGAATCAGACGCCCGGTTGTGTGTGAGGCACCAATCCGGCAAGGAACTTTCACTAAGTGGCGTGGTGATTGCACCGCTGTTTTGGTAGCGGCCCAAGTTGTTAACAGCTTTTGAGCCTGTTGATAGAGGAGCTGACCACTGGCAGTAGGAACGATTTCTTGGCGCCCGTTACGTGTTAAGAGCGTGGTTTGTAAATCGGCTTCAAGTTGTTTGATTTGTGTTGAGACGGTCGGCTGGGAAATAAAAAGTTGCTCGGCGGCATGGGAGAAGTTGCGAGTTTCGTATACCGCACAGAACGTTTCCAATTGTTTAAACATTGTGTTCACCCCTAACTATTATTTTTATTAATAGTAACTATCATAATGATTTATTTCTCAAATGTAAATAACTTTCGTATACTTAAAAGCATCGAGATAGAGATGGGAGAAAGCGAATGAAGGTCAAAGGGATTTTACCGGGGTTAGTGACCAGTCTGGTCATTGCAATTATTAGTCAAGGATTGGCGCAATTTGTGCCAGCGTTAGGTGCGGCTACTATCGCGATTCTATTAGGAATCATTGGTGGCAATACGTTTCTGAAACAACCGCAACTTGGTCGGGGGACTAAGTTCGCAGAAAGTAAGCTGTTGGAATATTCCGTGATGTTGCTCGGTGCGACGATGACGGTACAGACAATCGGCAAAATTGGTGGGTTCGGCGTGCTCTTTATTCTTTGCCAAATGACGATTACGATCGTTGGGGCTTTGTGGTTAGGGCGTAAGCTGGGTTTCAGCCAGTCGGTACGTATGCTGATGGCCGGCGGTAACGCCGTGTGTGGGTCGTCGGCGATTGCATCAATCGCACCCGTTATTGACGCGGATGAAGATGATAAGGGGACTGTCATTACCTTAGTTAACTTGATGGGGACAGTGCTGATGTTAACGTTACCGGTCTTAGGAATGGCCGTGTTTGGTGGCAGTGTCATTCTTAAAGGGGCGTTGATTGGGGGAACTTTACAATCAGTTGGGCAGGTGGTGGCCGCAGCTAGTATGGTTAATCAAACAACGGTTCAATTTGCAACTATTTTCAAAATTATGCGGATTATGATGCTAGTCGTCGTTGTTTTGATTTTTGGCCGGTTACACCAACGCACGATTGAAAATGAATTGGCTGAGGATGCTGTCGTCAGTGGTAATGGGAACGGTCATTGGTTACCATGGTACGTGGCTGGGTTCTTAATCTTATGTGCATTGAATAGCTTGATTTCGTTACCAGCAATTATTGGCGCAACGGCTCATACAATTAGTAGTTGGTTTGAAATCATTGCGTTAGCAGCTATCGGGTTACGTTTGAATCTTGTTAACTTTATGAAAGCTGGCAAGCGCTTAGCACTGTATGGCTTAGGCGTGGGGACGATTCAGGTCGTCAGCGCCTTGATTTTAATTACGTTATTACTACAACATTAATTGAATTTTGAGACACTTAAATCGCAATCAGGGTTAATCATTTAATTAATCATGATTGCGATTTTTCATCTAAGAGAGTAGGAATGTTCATGCTAACTTATCGAGTCACACCAGCGATTGAATTGCGAGAACCACTACCCCAAAGCGATGCGCCGGCATTACTAGCATTATTAACAGCTAATCGTGCGCAGTATCAGTATTATTTGCTATGGGTGGCTAAAATTCAAACGGTGGCGGATAAACAACGCTTTTTAACCGCGGCACAGCTTCAGTTACAATGGTCGCAAGCGCTCAACCTAGTCATTGTCGTTGAACAACGGGTTGCGGGGATGGTTAGCTGTGACCACTTCGATGATAACGACCACAGTGCCAACATCGGCTATTGGTTGGGACGACCATTTCAGGGACGCGGCGTCATGACGGCAGCCGTCCGTGGCGTTTGTGACTTGGGTTTTAATCAGTATCATCGGCAATGTTTGCGGATTCGTGTGGCGGTGGACAATCAGGCAAGCAATGCGGTGGCGCAACGGGCGGGCTTTGACTTTTTGATTCAGCATCCAGGTGGTCAGCACTTATTGGATGGCGATCATGATGAGAATGTGTATCAGGTTTCAGCGGTTGATTGGCTGGCGAAGCGCCACAAGTGATGACGATTAAACAAAATAAAACTGACTAGCCAAGATGGTTAGTCAGTTTTATTAACGTCTAATTTTTAACTGTCACCACTTGCCATGTTTTAGGAATTGTAAACAAATATTGTCGTTGAACAATTTTTGTCTTGGTATTTCCTAGGCTGAATAACACGTGTGTCAGGTGATTTTTGAACTGCCAAGTCGTGGTCTTTAGTTGAACCTGCGCGGGTGAACCGCTAGTCAGTTTAGTTGTTGTGGTGGTTGCGGTCACCGTGTGACTGACTTTAGTGGCGGCTGCAACCCGGTAACTGATGACACGTTCAGACCCTGTTCCGAGTTGCTGGACCCGCAACGCTACTTGTTTGGATTTGAGCGGGGCTAAGTCTTGAATCTGCGTGCGGGTGACCTCGTGCATGCCCCAATGGTAATTGTCGTTTAGGACGAGGGTGATGAGGCTAGTGGCAATAATGAGGCCACTAATGATAATGGCAATGAGACGGTTGCGGCCTGCCGGTGAAAAAATCATCGTGCCAGCAAAGACAAAGGTTGCCAGAATTAGTAAGACAATGATCATGCGGCATCATCCTCCTGACTAATGGTTTTTGAATGATTGGCTTTTAAGAAGAAGGTAATCCCAAAGCCAATCGCACAAAAAATGAGTGAGACAACGAACGCCACGTGATAACCAGTTAAGGTTGCGGTGATTCCGTCCTGACGGTATTTCAAGGGTGCCTGTGTCAGTAATTGATGTCCCGGCATTTGCCACTTAGCGACGCTGGAGTAGACACTGATTAAAACGGCCGTCCCCATTGAAGCTGCGACTTGACGCAGGGTGTTGTTGGCGGCGGTCCCATGGGAAATCAACCGGAAAGGTAACGCATTGATCCCAGTCGTTGTGACGGGCATGGTAACCATGGTCAGGCCAAACATCCGAATGGCGTAAACAACGATGATCCATAAGATTGGGGTCGTGGCACTAATTGATAGGAAGAAAGCAGTTCCTAGCGTTAGGAGTAACATCCCCGTCATTGCTAGTCTGCGGGCACCGATATGGTCAAAGATGCGACCAGTAATGGGGCTCATAATCCCCATCATGATTGCGCCAGGTAATAAAATCAATCCAGAGTCCATTGCTGAACGACCGAGGACCGTTTGAATATACATTGGCAAAATCATTTCGACGCCCATCATAGCCATGTAAGCGAGGGCAGTCAGGATTGCGGATAGGGTGAAAGCCGGAATCTTAAAGACACGTAATTCCAATAATGGCTGATCCATGTGAAGTTGCCGCCAGACGAATAGACCAATGAAAATCAGACCAATGACTAAAGTTGTGAGAACGACTGGGTCGCCCCAACCAGCATTACCAACGGATGAAAAACCGTATAACATACTGCCAAAACCAATTGTTGAGATCAAGACTGACCACCAATCAATTGGTTGTTTGGAAGTTGGTAAGACTTTCCGCAAAGTGAAGAATGAAACGATGATGACTAGGATATTGATTGGCAGGATGAATAAGAAGAGTGCCCGCCAGGAATAGTTATCAATAATCCAGCCAGAGAGTGTCGGTCCGATGGCGGGTGCTAAGCCAATAACAATGCCGGCTGTCCCCATTGCGGAACCCCGTTTTTCGGGTGGATAAACTGAAGACATGATTGTTTGAAACACTGGGGCGGAAATCCCGACGCCCATTGCTTGAATCATTCGGGCAATCAGCAACATCTGAAAGTTGACGGCAAAGTACGCCAGCGTAGTTCCCAGACCAAAAATAAGCATGGCTGTTAAGTACAAATACTTGGAATTGATTCGGGTCAGCAACCAGGCACTGACGGGAATCATAATTCCCATGATTAACATGAAACCAGTGGTCAACCACTGAACGGCGGTTGCTGAAATATGAAAATCGGCCATTAACGTTGGAAAAGCTGTTGTTAATAGTGTTTGGGTAATGAAGGTGGTGAACGTCCCGACAAGTAAAGTCAATACAAGCCAAGTCCGGTGATAGGGCTGGCCGTTGGCATCAAGCGGCAACGTTGAATTTTGAGTTGGCATAATACCGTCCTTTCTTTTATAAATTCTGTAATAATGCACAATCAATAAGTATATCACGATGCAAGTCCTAGGCCTATTAATTGGTACCGGGGCGGTCTGCTGAGTGTTCGGTGTCGTGGTAAAATAAAATAGATAATATTAGTTAATTTGTGGTGAGTCGTGCTAATGATAGCCAGCACAATTCATCGACATTCAGTAAGGAAGCTAAAAAATATGACCAAAAAATATTTAACATTTGATTGTTACGGGACGCTAATTAATACTGAGCCGCTGTATCAATGGGTGGCTAATTTAGGATTGGCGATTGGTTTAGACCCACTAACGGTTCGCAAAGCCTACGCGACTTATGAGGATGATCCTGCCAGTGTCAATCCTTATCTAGATTATTCAACATTAGTCCGGGCTGATCTTAAGCATTTAGATCGATTGTTTGAACAGAAACACTTCTTTGAAAGTCATTACGTTGAATGCTTGGAAGTGCAACGACACCTATTACCATACGCCGATGTTATACCGACCTTAATAGCCTGGCAGCAATTGGGCTATCAATTGATTATTATGTCGAATTCTTCCTGGGATATTATGCCGGCCAACATTGCTGCTTTAAAGGTGTCGTTCACAGCGGTTGTTACGGCTGAAGACGTTCAAGCTTACAAACCAGCGTCAGCTTTCTTTGAAACGGTTCAAGAGCGTTTTAAGTTAACGGCAGATAATCATTGGCATATTGCACGTGGCTATGAATCCGATGTTGTTCCAGCCAGTGCTATGCAGTGGCCGATGATTTGGATTAATCGTGATCAGCGACAACCGACTAGTTCTGAACGGCCGACCCATATGGTTACTGATTTGGCCGCTGCTAAGCAGTGGGTTAACTAGGCGTGCGCGGTAGTGTCCCCGTTGATCAACAGTTAAAACACTGGTTGATCATCAGGGTTGAACAAGCTTTCTAATTTTGACTAAGCTGTTAAATCTCAAAATTGGAAAGGAAATTAACGTGAATTCAAAATCTTTAAATAAAAGTACGGTCCTATTAATGGCGATCTCCGCAGCCATTGTAGTGGCTAATATTAATTATATTCAACCGATTGAGGCGGACATTGCGCAACAATTTAATCTCCCAAACGCCGTTATTGGCGCGGTGGCAATGCTGACGCAGTTAGGCTATGCCTTCGGGTTGCTCTTAATTGTACCCATGGGTGATATCATGAATCGCCGAATGTTGATTATGCGCTTACTGGTACTCGCAATCATTTCAGCGTTACTAGCCTTCGTGGCTCCCAATATTTGGGTGTACGCCTTGGCAAGCTTACTGATTGGGATAACCTCGGTGGCACCACAAGTTATTATTCCGTACGCCGGCTTTCTCGCACCTCGTAATCAGCGTGGTCAAGTCTTGGGCAACGTCCTGAGTGGCTTGCTCGTGGGGGTTCTCTTGTCACGAACTGTCAGTGGGGTACTTGCGAGCTATTTGCCTTGGCAGATGGTCTATCTGATTGCCGCTATCTTGATTGCAGGATTGTGGCTCGTCTTGTGGCGAAAATTACCGCATGATCCCGTGACGACACATACCACGAATTATAAAGCCATGATTCAGACAGTACCTCAGTTAGTAAAACGCTATCCGGTTTTGCGAGCGTCGGCTGTTAACGGATTTGTCTTGTTTGGTGTTTCTAATATTTTCTGGGCAACACTCGTCTTTTACTTGCAGCATCAATACGGGTGGGGAAGTCGTGAAGCTGGTCTGCTTGCGTTGCTAGGTGTTACCGGTGTGTTAGCAGCCCCTTTAATCGGCCGCCTAGCCGATCGTTTTCGGCCCCGAACGATTATCGGCTTGGGTCTAGTGTTATCAACATTAGCCTACGTAGTGTTTTGGCTGAGTGGTACGCATTTGGTGGGGTTAATTATTGGTATCGTCATTCTTGATTTAGGTACTCAATTCGGGCAGGTCGCGAATCAGACACGGATTCAAAGCATCGATGTCCATGCCAGTAGCCGTTTCAATTCGGTATTCATGTTTGGCTACTTCATGGGTGGCGCCCTAGGTTCATTTTGTGGCAACGTCTTATGGGATTTAGCTGGTTGGAACGGCGTCTGCGGGTTAGCGGTCGTCGTGTTAATGATTGGCTTTTATGCCCACTTTGTTCATTATCCACGGGTGGTGACACGACAAGCGCAACATTAGCAGTGTATTAGTTAATCGGTCATGAATCATGATTAAAACGTGTCAAGTTTAGATTGTTGTTCGTCAGCCGGTGTGCGTCCTATTCCGACCTCCGGGGCTGGGTGACAATTGCTGGAACGCAGCCGACGTCGATTTGAGCTAACGCATAACCCGCGTCATCTCAAATACGAGTCTTATTCTAAGCCGGAAGAAAATCACTTCCGACTAAGAATAATTTGGCTACTGAGCATTGTCACCCAGCCCCTACAGTCGGGAACCCGCTCGAATGGCTAATGAACGGCCACTTAACTTAGCACAATCTGTTGTTGGCTATTTTGATACGGGAACTTTAAACGAAACGTTAGGGTTGTATTAACCACTTTGTCGAGACGGCCAATTATTACGATGTTGATTGAGGAATAGTGAGACATCCTAATATCATTTTCACCCTGACAGTTGATTGATAAAATTATTGTTTATGAAAAACAATGACGAATTTACCAAAAGTTGGGTACGCACATGTCCGCCATTCGAACACTGTCCCGACTGGAAGGCGTTTCGGCCAATGCTCAGCGGTGAAATTCCACTTAGCAAGCGTCCTTGGCTTGGTTAGTGGAAGACCAGTATTTAAGACGTGGGCTTCGGCTTAAATCTGTGTCCACCGCGTTCCAGTAATTGGCAGAAATGCCTGGAAGTCGGCGTAGGACGAACTTGAAAAGCATGTTTACGCCCACTCGCACCTGTTTCCAGCGGTTTTTAGCTGGCCGTTTTTGAACTTAAAAAACGACACGTTTTAATCATGATTAATCCTAAAATGACTAGCACGATACCTGTTGTTAAGTAGGCTGTTGATGTTTGTGTAATAACTTATTAAATCAGAAATCTGCGTTTAAGTTAACTAACATAACGTTTATCGAGAAGTACAACGAAATGAGGTGTTCAAGTGGCATTAAGAAAATCAAGAAAGGATCGCATCTTGCTTGGTGTTTGTGGAGGAATAGCTGAATGTTTTCAGACTTCTTCGACTTTAGTCAGATTAGTCTTCTTCTTTGGCGGGGGAATCTTCTTTTGGATTTACCTGTACTTGGCTTATAAATTACCAGAGGACGAGTATCTTTGAACGAACTGTTTATTATACCGAGTAGGCCGTTAATGTTTGTGTAATAACTTAATGATTGGTATAGGCGCTGGCAGTAGGGGACAGTTAATTAATATGAAGTATGCTGATGATGAGCTTAATGAATATTAACCATAATTGGCGTTGAACTTAATATTAGTCGTAAATCAATTAAAAGGATTGTATTTCAGAGAAAATGGTCTAAACTCTAATTATTCATGTTAGAAGATGTAACATGAAATCTAAATAAGAGGGTTTTGCTATGCGAATTGAAGCTGATTGTATTGGTAAGTTAGCTGTTCCGGATGATGCTTTGTATGGAATTCATACGTTACGTGCCGTTCATAATTTTCCGATTACGACGGAATTGATGCATCCACTGATCATGCAAAGTCTCGTTCAAATCAAGAAAGCGGCGGCCAGTGTGAATGCGGCTGCCGGAACTTTGTCTAATGATAAGGCACACGCCATTATTGCGGCATGTAATCAGTTACTACTGGGGCGTTACGCGGATAACTTCATTGTGCCAGCGATTCAGGGGGGTGCTGGGACCTCGGCTAACATGAACGTCAATGAAGTGGTGGCTAATTTGGCTCACCGATTGATGCCGGCAGTTGCCGTTCATCCCAACGATGATGTTAATCAATCACAATCAACCAATGATACTTTTCCAACGGCCGGTAAAATGGCGCTTTGCATGCAACTCCCAGGACTATTAACGGCACTCAGCCGGTTGGTACAAACGTTACTGGTTAAATCGCAGCGTTATCAAGATGCCATCAAAGTTGGCCGAACTCAGCTTGAAGATGCGGTACCGACGACGTACGGGCGGACCTTTCATGCTTATTACCAATTATTCAAGCGTGATTTGACCCGTGTACGGCAGGCGGGCGAACATCTCCGAATCGTAAATTTGGGTGGGACTGCAATCGGTACCGGCATCAACGCGACTCACACGTATCAACAGCAGATTTTAGTGAAATTAAATCAAAATACTGATTTAGATTTAGTAGCTGCACCAGACTTGATCGATGCAACGCAAAACTGTGATTTGTTCGTGGAATTCTCTGCGGCCATGAAGACGTTAGCCGTTGATCTTTCCAAGTTTAGCAATGACTTAAGATTGCTGGCGAGCGGCCCACAAGCTGGCTTTGGTGAATTGAATTTGCCCGCACAGCAAGCAGGTTCTTCTATTATGCCAGGTAAAATCAATCCGGTTATTCCGGAGGTTGTTAACCAAGTTGCGTTTGAAGTGATTGGTCATGACACGACGGTAACAATGGCAGCGGAAGCAGGCCAATTGGAATTAAACGCTTTCGAGCCGATTATGTTACGGGCATTGATAGCCAGTGAGCAGCATTTACAGCAGGCTTTGACTACATTAGTCGATCACTGTGTGCGGCAATTGACGGTCAATCGCCAACGCTGTGCAGATCAAGTGGCACATTCGGCCATTACGGCAACTGTTTTGGCGCCATACCTTGGTTATGAGACGACTACCGCGCTGATTAAAGAAGCGCTCACCACTAACCAAGCAATTCCTGAATTATTACATCGACGTCGCTTGCTTAGCGATGATTTGGTCGAGCAGCTGTTTTCACCGGCCGGACTAACTCAGCCACGTCCAGAGGTTATTGAACAACTACGAGTGGTTGCAAAGTAGCCACTGTTTTGCAGTGCAATTTATGGCTGAGATATGCTAGTGCTGGAGGTTGACACCAGCCAGTTTAAAGCCAATGGACGTCGCACGACTTAGCAAAAAACAAAGTTAGCGCGCTTTCTGCCAATTGCTAAAACGCAGTGGATCTAAGCTTAAGTCGTATCTCAAATGCTAGTCATTAAAAATGAGCCACCAGAATGAAAAATTCTGATGGCTCATTTTTAGTTGTCGTTTACTTAGTCTTAACTAAAAGCAGTGAGGCACATTAGTACAAGTTGACCAAAGCAAAGACGATTGGAATGGTAACGACACTTAAAATCGTTGAGATGCTCATTAGGGCAACGGCTGGCCCGGGATCACCGTGGACTTTGAGCGAGAACAAGACGACGATTCCGGCGACTGGGCAAGCAGCCATTAACACTGTGGTGAATAATGGGATACCAGTGATACCCATTAGCTGGAGGACAACAATCGCCAAGTATGGAAACAGTAAATTTCGCAATAAGATGACTAACCAAAGACGTTTATCGAGTGTCGCACGGTTAAGCTTAACGTCTGCCAAACTGTTCCCAATAACGATCATGGACAAGGGGGTGTTGACCGAACTGACATACTTAATGGCGCTATTGGCAATCGTTGGCAGTTGCAGCGAGGTTACGAAGATCAGTAGCCCAACAACAATGGCGATGATATTCGGATTAAAGACGATCTGTTTAAGATTATCCCGCCGATTTCCCTGTTGTCCGGTGAAGAGGGTGATACCGTGAGTCCAGCTAAAAATATTGAAGGCCGCTAACGAGGCAACAGCATAGAATACGCCAGTTGCACCGAATAGGGAGCTGGTTAATGGAATCCCCATAAAACCGGCATTAGAATATACGGCACCGTAACGCATAATGCGACGCAAATTCTGGTCAGAGACGCGTTTGAATAGTAATTGCGTCACAATGATCATGAGCACATAAATGATCACAATTCCAGCAATGACCCGGGCTAACATTTGCAAGCGGTCGGCTGAAAATGTCTTTTCAAAGGCTTGAATAATCAAGCAAGGTGACACAATGTATAACAGGATGTTGGTTAAATCAGTTGAAGTCTGGGCATGCATGAAGCCGAGCTTGTTAACGAGCAGGCCGACGAGCATGAGAATGAACATCAAAATGATTTGACTAGTTAGTTGCGTTAAATTCATTTACTTCAGTCCAATAAATTAGAATACTCTCATTATTGAGGCTTGGCCTGAACTTTGTCAAGATTCATTTAGGCCGGATGATGCGCCTGGACAATATCCACGTGATGTTTGAGATGGGGAAAAACATGATGATCAGACCACCCCATGATGGCACCTTGAGCAATTAAGGCAAAGGCCGTCCCGAAGCCAATGGCACGCAAATGACCTGTGGCGAAGAATGAAACGACGATAATCGTCAGAGGTGGCAAATAACTGGTCCACTGGGCAATGATAGCGGAACCATGTAAAAACCGAAAGCGTAAGATGTACGATAAATCATCGTTCGGATGCTGAATTAAATTACAACGCTGGTAAATCGAGACGGCGGCCGCAACGCCTAATAGTCCAAGCACGTTTAGAATCAAGCGTGGCAACAGGGGCAGGGCGGGAATCTGTAGCCAATCCCAAAAGTAGCCGATAAATTGGACCAGGTAACTAAAGGGCACGATATAGAGCAAGTTGGAGATAAACCGACGCCGATCAAAGTGACCTAACAGAAGTTGGTTGAGAATCGTGACAACCACACCGTACATTAACAAGGTGGTTCCTAATGAAATATGGGTCCAGTCAGCTAGATTAACGCTGGAGCCAGTCCAGACGGCACTGCCTAGGCTGGTGGCGATGGTGAGCGCGTTGGCAGCAGAATTCAGAATAATGGAAAAAACTAAAAAACCAAAACGTTGACGAAAATCAGGAATGTTCAACACGACTAAGCGACCTTTCAGTTAACAGTATATGAGTTATTATAACCGCTTTCATAAGTAGATGTCACGGCTAGACTTGTAAAAATATGCTATACTAATTGCACAATAGATTTTACGGTTGAAGGACACTTCAAGAATTCGGACTACTTTTGGGTTGGGTAGTCAGAGCTTGCGGTGCCCTTTTTTAGGAGGTTTTTAATGGATTATGTTGGTAGTTTAGCGTTGATTTTAATTGTTACGGCGGTTGCGGGGCACCTGAGTGTCCGAATGGGCTTACCCGCGGTGATTGGTCAATTGTTAAGTGGAATTGTACTTGGCCCAGCCGTATTAGGTTGGGTCTCAGCAACAAGTTTTATCAAAGACTTCGCGGAGCTTGGCGTGATTATTTTAATGTTCATGGCCGGTTTAGAGAGCGATTTGAAATTGCTGAAGAAGTATTGGCGTCCTAGCTTGTTAGTTGCGGTCCTGGGGGTCATTCTACCCGTTGCGGTGATTGACTGGTGTAGCCAACTATTTCACCTTAACGCCACTGAAAGTTTGTTCTTGGGCGTAACCTTCGCGGCCACATCGGTTTCGATTTCAGTCGCGGTTCTCAAAGAGTTAGGCGCCCTCGATGGTAAAGAAGGGACGACGATTTTAGGTGCAGCGGTCGTTGATGACGTCCTGGCTGTTTTGATTCTGAGTTTGATGATCAGCTTATTTGGCAGTGAAGTCAGTGGTGGCGGTAGTCATGCCTCAACCAACTTGGGACTCTCGCTGGCGATTCAGTTGGCGTTCTTTGTGGCGCTGTACTTTGTGGTCAAGTGGGTGGTGCCACATTTAATGGCCGTGGGGAATGCTCTACTGGTTCCAACCTCCATCACGCTGATGTCACTAGTGATTTGTTTTGGACTCTCATACTTAGCGGACGCAATCGGTTTAAGTGCTGTGATTGGCGCGTTCTTTGCCGGTATCGCCGTTGGTCAGACGGACTATCATGAAGTTATCGATGAGCATATTCAACCCATTGGTAATGCTGTATTTATCCCAGTCTTTTTCGTTAGTATTGGGCTGAATATGTCATTCAATGGTTTCTTGAACGATTTTTGGTTCATCGTTGTGATTACCGTTGCGGCAATTGCCACTAAGCTCATTGGTGCCGGGGTCGGCGCACGGTTAGCGGGTTTTAATTGGTTAAGCGGCTATGAGATTGGCGCCGGCATGGTGTCACGTGGGGAGATGGCCCTGATCATTGCACAGATAGGTTATCAAGGTAAATTACTATCAGATGATCGTTATTCGGCAGTCATCACAGCAATCATTTTAACGACGCTGATTGCACCGCTATTACTTCGTCAGGCGGTTAAACGCCAACGTGAAGCTTAAAGCAATTGAAAATCCCAACTTGTTTGCGTGTTGCAAACGGGCTGGGATTTTTTAATCACGACATTATTCAGTTGTTAAACGTTGATAGTGGACTTCGGCGAGCTGACTATATCGATTGGTGTCAACTAATTCAAAGCGCTGTTGCTGGTCAATTGCTTTAAATAAGGGAATGCCGTCACCCAAAATGACTGGTGCAATCTGGATGTAGAGCTCATCAACTAAATCCGCAGCTAACAGCGGCATTAAGACGCCAGCACCGCCAACAATCCAAATGTTTTGGCCAGCAGTACGTCGCAAGTCTTCGACGATCTTCGTGACGGGGGTGTTGGTGAACTGGGTACGTTCATCACCGGTGTGGGGGTGGGAAGTCATGACAATATTGTGGGTCGCCGGATTATATGGATTAATGAGTTGATCAGTGGTTTGTTCCATCGTGTATTCGTAAGTATGGCGGCCCATGATGGCGGTATCAACTTGCTGCATAAATGCTTCGGTGGGGGCATCGTTGGCACCAGCTGTTTTGAACAGCCAGTCCAGCCGATTATCCTTAGTGGCTAAACAACTGTCAATTGAAATGGCCCCATAAAACTGAACTTTACGCATGATTCGACACCTACTTTATCTTTAGTAGTCATATTGTACCATGTTTTCCGGTCATTCACTTGCTGAACTCCGGTAAAAGTTCAGTAACATAATTAAATAATTGGTTCGAAATGGGAGGTGGGAAACTACTTAAGGTGTCGCTGGGAGCGTATGAATACTGCAAATAATGATGTTGCGGGGCTAATGGGGATGAGTATTTACAGCGGGTTAAGCAGGTCGTGGTGATCATTGTCGGAGAAGTAGCATGCGGCAATCAAGATGTGAGTCGGAGTAACGATTGGTGGTTTTCAAGGGCCCCACCGTCCGCTATAATTGGATTAGCATTTCATCACATACAGTTTGGCCTAATTAGGCGAGCTGGCCTGGTTCGTAAACTTCCCAGGATAAAAAACCAAGAACTTCAGTTATCGGAGGTAAGAGAATGAATGCGACGCGTAACGTTATTATTGACTGTGATCCCGGGATCGATGATAGTTTAGCACTATTATTGGCTCTTAAATCACCGGCACTTAATGTGATTGGGATTACAATTGTTTGTGGGAACGTGCCAACCCATATCGGTGCGGAAAATGCACTGAAAATTTTAGATTTGGCTGACCGATTGGATATTCCAGTCTATTTGGGCGCTAATCGCCCATTAGAAGTCGCCTACACGAGTGCGCAAGACACCCACGGCGATGATGGTTTAGGGAATAGTCAGATTCCAGCGGTAACGGCGGTACGACCGATTCAAGATGCCGCTGGTTTTATTGAAGAGACGCTGATTGAAGCACCTGATACTTCGATTTTAGCGTTGGGACCGTTGACGAACATTGCAACGGTACTGCAACGTGATCCACGCTTATTTGAACAAGTCGATCAATTTACACTGATGGGTGGAAGTTATCGGAGTCACGGTAATTGTTCGCCAGTGGCTGAATACAACTTCTGGTGTGACCCGGATGCGGCCAAGGTCGTCTTTGACTTGATGCCTGTTCCCATTCAGATGGTTGGTTTAGACGTCACGCGTAACATCGTGTTGACACCCAGTTTATTAACGTATATTAAAGACGTCAATCCAGCAATGGGGGCGTTTATTGAGAAAATTACAACCTTTTATTTTGACTTTCATTGGGAATATGAACGGGTTATTGGTTGTGTGATCAATGATCCGTTGGCCGTGGCCGGAATGCTTGACCCAACGATTCTGAGTGGCTTTGAAAGCTACACGACGGTTGTGACGGATGGTGTCGCGCGTGGGCAGTCAATCGTGGATGATCATGATTTTTGGCACAACACACCCAATAGTCAAATCATGACGAAGGTTGACGTCGTAGCTTTTTGGCGGTTGTTCTTAACGACTGTGGTCGGTGCGGCTGATCCTGATTTAACGCAAGTCTTGCACCAATTGGTGAGTGCATGAAGAGAATAAAAACGCGGGCAATTACGTTATTGGCGCTCTGCATTGCCCTGAATATTGTTGGCAGTAACATTGCCTTGATGTTAAAATTACCGATTTATTTAGATTCAATTGGTACCGTTTTGGCTGCTGCTGTGTTTGGACCACTGGGTGGAATGTTGGCCGGGGGTGCCACCGGAGTTATCGTGGGTGCGACGACAGACCTGTACTCGCTGTTCTTCATGCCCGTTCAACTGCTGACTGGGTTAGTTGCTGGTCTGCTATATCGGCGAATCAAGCCGGGCACGTGGCGGTCAAATTGGTGGCTAGCTGGTGTTATTTCACTTCCCGGAACACTTTTATCCACGGCGATTACGGTCATCTTATTTCATGGCATCACGTCGTCTGGTTCGAGCATGCTAGTCCAATTATTATTAGGTACCGGTATGGGCAAAGCGATGGCCGTCTTCTTGATACAAGTGGGAACGGATTATTTAGATCGGTTTATCACAGTGTACGTGGTCGCACTTGTTTACCGCGCATTGCGATATAAATTGCCGCAAGCTAATTAGTTGAACGGATGACTTGGTGTCGGATGACTAAATCTAAGCATGTTTACGCTAACTCGCACTTTTTCCAGCGGGCCGAAGCAGGCTGTCTTTGAGCTTGGTAAACTCTAGCTTTCGATTTGTAGTACCTGATAAGTTGTGTGAATATGAACAATAAAAATGACCTCGCAGGAATATTATTGCGAGGTCATTTTTGTTGTTATGAGGTTAAAGTGCAGTGGTCAATATCGCTACGAATCGCGGCGACTCATCTTACCATCTTCAATTTGATAGACCACGTCACAGTCATCAATTAGCCGCTGGTCATGGGTCACCATTACGATGGCCTTTTGGTGCTGATGAGCTTCGTTGGCGAGGCGCTTGACGACGTCGATGGAGCGGGGCGTGTCCAGGCTGGCGGTCGGTTCGTCTGCGAGAATGACGCTTGGATCATTGTAAAGAGCGCGGGCGATGGCAACACGTTGGCGTTCACCACCGGAGAGGTCACTTGGGTAGGCATCCCGAACTTCAGTAAGGGCTAACTCTGCTAGTAATTCATCGGTGCCTGCTTGATCAAATTTGCGCCGGGCCATTTTATCGACGAGCTTGAACTGTTCACGAACCGTCAGGAATGGAATCAGATTGGAACTCTGCAAGATAAAGCCAATTTCATTGAAACGGTAGGCTAAGCGCTGTTTTTCCGTTTGATTCGATAGTGGTTGTCCGTTCAGAATAACTTGACCACTTGTTGGCGTTTGTAAACCGGCAGCAATCGTCAAAAAGGTGGATTTACCTGAGCCAGAGGGGCCGATAATCGCGACGAATTGGCCAGCACTGACTTCGAAATTGGCATCAGTCAAAGCGTTAACAGCGGTATGACCGTGACCAAATTGTTTATTAATATTTTGTAAGGCTAAAACTGGTTGACTCATTGATATCATCCTCCTTATCCAATGGCAACGACGGGGTCAATCTTGGCGACAGTCCGCCATGAGAGTAAGGCACCGACGACTGCAGCTAACAAGAGAGCCACACTATAAATACCAAATTGTGGCCAGTCAGTGGCGAATGGTAATCCGGCGGGCATGATTTGCGCGAGGCCTAACGTAATTAGAAGGCCGATGCCGATACCAATGATTGCCATGACGACACTTTGGGTGAGTAGGGCAGCCAAGATGTGTTTGGTACCAATACCTTGTACTTTTAAGACCCCGAACAAGGCTTGTTTTTGAAGGGTCAGAACGAACATGAAAATTCCAATCACGGCTAGGGCAATTGCGAACAAGAAGTAAATCATCGTGTTGAGTGTCAACTGCTCAGCGCTGTATCCTGGTAATTTTTCAATAAACGTGACAATTGATAAACGTTGCATGTTGCCATGATGTTGAGTCTTGAAATGACTCTTTTTAGTCACAAAGGCGTTGACCGGTTGTTGATCGCCACTGGTGATGGGATTACCTTTGAGACGATTGAGCGTGGCAACGTCCGTGTAGACCGTTGGCGCAATACTATAGGTACTAGCTTTGAAAGTACCGACGATCGTTACCTTTTGATCAGTGGTCCCAATGCGAACTTTCTGACCAATCCGATAGCCTTTGTCTTTTAATCCCGCGGAAATCAATAATTGATTCTTGCCGTTGATTCGGTGTCCTGAGATGACTTTTGGCATCAGAAAACTATCGCGAGTGGTCCCAAAAGCGCTAGCGTTAGTCTTTTGACCATTACTGGCAGTTCGTAAAGTACCGGACAGACTAGCTAAGGGTGCGACGTCCTGACCTTTGATTCGATCTTGGTCTGCTAGTTTTAATTGGGATGCTGACAGTGTCTGATTCGCATCTTCGTTCAAATAAACTGTTTGAGCATGCCACTGGTCAACAGCCTGACGATTACCATTGGATAACCCGTTAGCAAGGCCCGCTAGCATAAAGACGACGAGGGCAATTAGTAGCAAAACCCCGCTAAGTAGCCCATATCTGAGTTTTTCGTGGGCCATTTCTTTTAAGCCTAAATACATGTCAATTCCTCCCTTTTAATTTCATTTATCAAGTGATAAATCAATGTGGTAATCGTATCACGTTCATTTTTGTAAATCAAATTTTTTATTTAATTACCAGGCTAAATTATTTCGAAATGGGTACCAAGGCTGGTATGATTAATTTATTGAATAGAGAGGCAGGTAATTATTAATGGTGAACAAGCAATTCAATCATCGGGCCGCAGTTATTGCTGGTGTGACTGGTGGTGTGATTTCTGGTTTAGTTAAGTTAGGGTGGGAGAATATCTTACCGCCACGAACGCCACAGCGGGATCAAACGAATCCCCCACAACAATTATTGCAACAAATTGGGATTCCCGCCAGCGTTACGCATGCAACGTATTCATATTCTGGTCATGATTTACCAGGTGTCAGCTATGTCATGCATTTCGGATTCTCAACGACGTTTGCTGTGGCCTATAGTTTATGGGCTCGCAAGCACCCCCGGGCAAAAGGTGGCAGCAGCGCGTTGTATGGGTTAGGTATCTGGACAGCCTTTCACCATGGTATCTTGCCAGCACTGGGGACCGTTCCCGCTGCGAAGGATCAACCAATGACCGAACACGTGTCAGAAGCCATTGGGCATGTTTTATGGATGTGGACCGCTGATTGGGTTAGTGCCGCTGTCTATGACCGGATGACCCGTTCCAAATAGCGGTTTAAATCGGTTAGTGAGTGACGACATGATGAGGTGTTGTAGCCGCAGCCGTTGAATAAAGTTGTTGCTTGAAAAACTAGCTTGGTTAGGAATGATTACAACTACTAACCAAGCTAGTTTTAATTGTCGCTATTTTGGTTAATGTTCGGATTCTGATGGTAACGGAAATAGTGATTCACCGCGACAATTACGTGATTATGAGGAAAGCAACTGAGATTAACGTCTATTACAATGGGACCATTTGATTTTAATGATTGATTTTTTAATTTAATTCTCATATTGACTGAAAATGTGCTAAAATATTAATATTGTGTGCAATATTTCATAAAAACATCCATAAATGAGAATGGGGCGGAAGTAGCTTGGAAAAGCAGGGGAAGATGAAGCGGTATCGCCAGTTCCGATTGAGCTTGGGCTGGCAGATCTTAATTGGGCTAGTGCTTGGAATTGTATTAGGGGTCGTCTTTTATGGCAATAAAACGGCGATTACTGCGATGCAAAACATCGGGACGATGTTCATCAGTCTGATTCAAATGATCGTTTTACCAATCGTGGTGGCATGTCTGATTACCGGGATTGCTAATATGGGCGACCTCAAAAAGTTAGGTCGGATCGGTGGTAAAACCATTATCTATTTCGAAATCATGACGACGATTGCGATCGCCTTAGGGTTGTTAATGGGTAACATTTTTCACCCTGGTGACTATATCGATATTCATCAACTACATGCGTCGAATATTAGTCAGTATGTGCAAACCGCTAAGACGGTCTCACACAATGGTATTTGGTCGACGGTCATGGGCATTATCCCGACTAACGTCTTTAAATCATTGTCAGCTGGTGACATGATTCCAGTCATCTTTTTTGCCGTTTTCTTTGGTTTAGGGACGGCGGCTATTGGCGAACAAGGCAAAATTATTCTGGACTTTATGAACGCTGTCGCCGAAGCTATGTTCAAAGTGACGAACTGGGTCATGCACACGGCTCCGATTGGCGTCTGTGCCTTAATTGGGGTCACGGTCGCTGAAATGGGCTTGAAGGCGCTGGCCCCGTTAGGCTATTTCATTATTCTTGCTTATATTACCATGGCAATCTTTATTGTGGTTGTGATGGGCATTGTTGGTAAGTTATTCGGTTTAAATATTTGGCACCTACTACGGGTCATTCGTGATGAAATGGTGCTTGGCTTTTCAACGGCGAGTTCTGAAGCAGCCCTGCCCCGCATTATCGATAAGATGGGGAAATACGGTGTTAGTGAAGGAATTGTCTCATTTGTGATCCCAACTGGGTATACGTTTAACTTGGATGGCTCCGCAATTTATCAATCGTTAGCGGCGCTTTTCTTAGCTCAGGCTTATGGGATTCACCTGTCACTCAGCCAGCAGATCACTTTATTGATTGTACTTATGATTACGTCAAAGGGGATTGCTGGTGTGCCGGGGGCTTCGTTTGTTGTCTTATTGGCGACGATTTCAACGATTGGCGTGCCAGTACAAGGACTCGCTTTTATTGCGGGAATCGACCGGCTAGTTGACATGGGACGAACCGTGGTTAACGTGGTCGGCAATTCATTAGCTGCGGTAATTATCGGTAAGTCAGAACATGAATTTGATACGGCCAAAAGTGATCAGTATTTAGCTGAGATTCGGGCGGGGCATGCGCGCGCAATTACGAAATAATTGAAAACAGCTCTGTCAGTTAGTTCTGCATTAATAATGCGATGGCGATGATCACTGATGATTGATAGACCCAAAAGTTGTATTTCAGAAATTAATTTCTGAAATGCAACTTTTTTTATGATATCTTATTCTGGTTACAGCAATTACTTCAGCGATTAAGTTATGATAAGACCTATAGGGGAGGATGGCGATCGGATGACAACTGATTTTTCGATTGGGCAACTCGCACAGTTATTTGATATCCCAGTGGCGACTTTACGCTATTATGACGAGATTGGGTTATTGACGCCGGCACGAGTCAATCCGCATAGTCACTACCGATATTATGGGACGCCTCAGTTCGAACGGTTGAGTACCATTAAATATTTGCGAGCACTCGGCTTACCATTGGCTACGATTGCCGATTTTTTTGCGGCCCGTGAACTGTCCAAGCTGACGAGTATGTTAACGACCCAACAGCAGCAGGTTGAGGCGCAATTGCAATTATTAACGGCGGTACAACAACGGATCAATACACGCTTGGCCCAGATTAAAACGGCCCAAAGTGCCAATTTTGATGTGACTGAATGCGTGACGTTACCTGAAAGAGCGATGGTGGCTTTACGTCAGCCTTATCGCCCTCAAGATGATATTGAACTTGTTATTGCTAAGCTACGCGCACAGACCGGCGCGACGAACGAAATCTTTCTCGGCAAGGTTGCGCTGATGCTCGACCAGCAAGCCATCCAAGCCGGACATTTTGACCGCTATGCGGGAATTTGTTTATTATTTGAACCGGGTGATACGGTGCCACCCCATCAAGAACACTTGGCGGCTGGTAGCTATGCGCAGCGGATTTTTCACGGCACTCATTTGGATGCCCCGATGCAGTATCGACAATTGTTAGCGGATTGTCGTGCTCGCGGCTGGCACGTGGCGGGAACAGCTATTGAGACAGCACTGATTGATTATGGGATTACAGATCAGGTTGCACAGTCGGTGACGCAGATACAATTACCAATCAAGACTTGACCCTCAAGTAACTTTAGACTTTATACTAAATGATAATTAATTATTTTAAATTGAAATAAGCGCTAGAGATTAAGCTATTGATTAGGAGTGGCGATATGATTGGAGCGATTTTTAATACGAGCATGATTTTAGCTGGTTGCTTGGTCGGCAGTATCTTTAAAAAAGGAATCAAGCCAGCTTACCATGCGATATTATTACAAGCGTTAGGGCTAGCGGCTTGTGTCATCGGCATTAATGCGGTCGTGCAACGGATGCCGCAGAGTAAGTACCCGGTGCTTTTTATTGTGAGCTTGGCGATTGGTGGATTAATTGGTCAAGCTTTGGATATTCAAGGGCATTTTGACCGCTGGGTGGGCCGTTTGGCGGGTGGCAACTTAGCGGAAGGCCTAGCGACTGCGGTGTTACTGTACTGTATTGGATCGTTATCGATTTTGGGGCCGATTGAGGCAGCCTTAAAGCATGATTACACCTTTTTGTTTACGAATGGCATGTTAGATGGCATCACGTCGATCGTATTAGCATCCACTTTCGGATTTGGCATCGCGATTGCGGCGGGCGTCTTGTTTTGTTGGCAGGGGAGCCTGTATGTTTTAGCATTAATTTTGAAAGGTGCGTTGAGTGCAGCGTTACTGAATGAAATTACCATTGTTGGTGGTATCTTGATTCTAGCATCCGGCTTAGGTATGTTGAAAATCAAGCAATTCAGTACGTTGAACCTATTACCAGCCTTGCTAGTGCCACCAATCGTAATTAGCGTGATGCAATTATTTTAACTAGTGGGCCAATGGTGAAGTCAATTAAGTCTTTTGATTGATAAAGTAAAAGCCACCAACTTAGGACAATCAGTGAAAGCTGATCATTTTAAGTTGGTGGCTTTGTGTATAATGCATCGATTTGAGAGATTGGCATTAAATATGGTTAAAACGGACTGTTTTTTAAATCAAAAGCAACCAGCTTAGGCCCGCTGGAAAAAAGTCGAGTAAGCGTAAAATTGCTTAGTTGGCGCGTCCTACACCGACTTCCAGGCATTTCTGCCAATTGCTGGAACGCGGTGGACACAGATTTAAGCCGCAAACCACGTCTTAAATACTGGTCTTCCACTAACCAAGCCAAGGACGCTTGCTAAGTGGAATTTCACCGCTGAGCATTGGCCGAAATGCCTTCCAGTCGGGATAGTGTTCGAATGGCGGACAAAGATGTACCTAAGCTTTTGATGAATTCGTCGTTGCTTTTCATAAACGATAATTTTGTTAATCAACTGTCAGACTGAAAGTGATATTGAGATAGCTCACTAATCCTGAATTGGTGTAGTAAGATGTAATCTCTCGACAAAGTGCTAATGCACCTAACACTTTGTTTGAAGTTCCAGTATCAAAATAGCCAACGATAGATTGTGCTAAGTTCGGTGGTCGTTCATCAGCCATTCGAGCGGCTTCAACCCGTGGCCCCTCACAGGCTTGAGACTGGAGGGGCTGGGTGACAATGCTCAGTAGCCAAATCATTCTTAGCTGGAAGTGGGTTGCTTCCGGCTTAGAATAAGACTCGTATTTGAGATGACGCGGGTTGGGCGTTAGCTCAAATCGACGTCGGCTGCGTTCCAGCAATTGTCACCCAGCCCCGGAGGTCGGCATAGGACGCGCACCGGCTGACGGAAAATAATGCAGTTAAACAGTTTGTTTTAACCATAATTCATGTCAACACGCACAATAGATGTCAAAGTAAGACACTGGTTAGATTAAGTGGTGTTTGATGCTGAAGAGTTGACGATTGCGTTCCAGATGACGGTGAATGTGATCGATGAGGACGTCGTGCGACCAATCGGTAGTTGTGTTAAGTGGCGGAACGGGAAAACGTTCATCGATATCGATTGTCGGTGGCGTGATGGCACAGTTGGCGACTAGGGCGATGGCGAGGCTCGTAGGTGTGTGCTGGTACATGAGGTCATTTCGAATCGCAAACCTGATGTGCTGCTGGTTGGCTAGTTTAACGTAGCGATTCAGGATGTCTTCATCTAGCAAGCCATGTAGGAGTAGCTGGTAATCAGGATGGGCCGCCATTTCACTTTTTAGTTCGGTTGAGTAGTCACGCATGAGTGCTTGGGTGAAAGTAATGCCCACATCGATTCGTTCGTGAAACGTGCCAAGGTTACGGTGTTGTTCATCCGGATGTAGTACGGGGGCCCCGAATATTGCGGATTGTAAGTGTTTATCCATTTGGTCTTCAGAATTAGCCATGCCAGTCAGGTCCTTTCACAATTAACCATAAAATTTAACTGCTTTTACTACTATTGTAATAAAGAAAGCGCTTTAATCAACGTAAAATTTTCTAAAGCTGATCAGAAGTTAAAACTTTGGATGCCACTAGGCTTGAAACGGATGACAGATAATCTAAGGACGCAACGGATTTGCCGGGGCCAATTTAATGCTGTTTTGAAAACAAGGACTCAGTGCTTCATAAAATAACGAAGGTGCCCAGAATTAGGAAAGTTGACTTCATCGGCAAATAACGAATATTCAAGGCCATTTTGGGAAAAGCCAGCCTCGGCCAGATAATCTCAATTATAATCTAAGTAACGGTCAGGGCTAATTCAACAAATTGATAATAAGGTTACTAATATATCAATAAACTGATTAAAGCAGTGTGTTGCTTAATGATTAGCCAGGCTAACCTTAATCCTTGTCAGCATTGACTTACGGCTGATTATACAAGCCTTTTTTTTAAGATTGTAAAGGTGTATTATTGATTCGTCCATGGTATGATACTACATAGTATGTTAGTAAAGTAGTCAATCAAATTAAAAGAGAAACGGATGGTAACAAATGCCAAGACATTTACGGAAACGGCGCCGGTCCTGGACGCTGATCATAATTGCCATGGTGCTTTTGGGGGGCATTGGATTTACAAGCACACAAGTTTCTGACTGGATTGATGCATCGTTTACAACTAAACAAACGGATGCAGCTAAGTCTAGTTCCCAAACGAAGCCCAAGTCGGTCAATCAGGTCAAGTTGGACGTCCCGCTAGTGAATCAAATGACAACACCACGTTTATACAATGGTTGTGAAGTCACATCGTTGACGATGTTGATGAATTATGCGCATATCAATGTCACTAAAAATGAATTAGCGGCAAAGATTACGAGTGTGCCACTCACTTATAGTGACGGCGAACACGGAAATCCAGAGTATGGGTTTGTTGGGGATATTACTGGTAACGATCCTGGGTTAGGTGCCTATCATAAGCCAATCTATAAATTGGCGAAAACTGAGACTAGTCAGGTGAAGGACTTAACGGGGGCAAACTTTGATACTGTGATTGAACAGTTAGAACAAGGACGGCCCGTTTGGACAATTACGACGGCTTCGTTTGCACCGGTCAGCACAATGCAAACTTGGCAGACACCACAGGGCTCCGTTAAAGTGACTTATGATATGCACAGCGTGGTCATTGTTGGCTTTAACCGGACTAAAAAGTTGATTTATATTAACAATCCGTACGGAGAAAAACAGCAGGCAGTCAGCTGGAAGAATTTTGAGGCTGCTTATAATCAGATGGGCAAGCAAGCCATTGTTCTGACGTTACCACATTAGTTAGTTAACAACATGCTATTGTGAACCAATTAGTTTAAGCAACTAATCTTGGTCAAGATGAGCCAAAATCTTGATGAGGATTAGTTGCTTTTTTTGTGGCGGTATTTTCGAATGAAACGGTTGTAATATCCCGTGGTATGGGTAGTTCGGGCACCGGAAAGCGGGTGAGAAACTGCTAACAATATCATGATTGTAACCAAACTGTAATTCAAATATCAGCCTTTCCAGAGTTGTTCATAATATTAACCATAAAGGGGCGACGCTTTGTTAACAAGCTGTAACTGAATTGAAATCGAATTGACGCCCCAGCCCATTAAAAATGGCCTATTATTGGTAGTATAAGAATGTTAAAGTTATGGGTATGTCATAAACTGTCCTTGACAGTTTAGTTGTTGGTGATTGTGGGAATCACCAACAACTTATGATGATAATTTTTTTAATTGCGGAGCACAGTATGGGGAGAGGGACCGCATGATGGGGATTAAAAGGCTCAGTTGGTTAGTTGGAACGGCGGTGGTCGCCACACTTGGCATGCAAATTACGGTTCAAGCACAGGGACACGCGGTGGTCGATATTTCCGAGTGGCAAGGACAGCTCAGCCCAAGTCAGGTGCAGGCGATGAAGTCGCAAGTGCTATTTGTGATCAATCGTCGTCAGTATGGTTTAAATTATGTTGACCGGGACGCAGCGAATAATACGGCATTATATGTTCGTTATGGGATTCCATTTGGTGAGTATGATTTTTCGCAATTTACGGATGCCGCTAGCGCGCGCCGTGAAGCCCAAGCGTTTTATGCGCGCTCCAATAAAGCTGCGCGTTTTTATGCTTTGGATTTTGAAGTTAATACGGTACGTTCAGGATCAACTAATGCGGCAGTTGCGGCTTGGTATCGTGAAATGCGCGCATTGACTAACAAAAAACTGATCTTCTATTCGTATGCTTCGTTCGCACTGACGTATGCCAACCAAGCGCGGCAACGGTTTGATGCCCAGTGGATTGGTGCGCTAACGCCCAACCCACCAATCATTTCGGCGGCGTTATGGCAGTATACCAATCGCTATCATTTAGCTGGGCTAGCGGCACCGGTTGATAATAGTTGGGTCATTACTAGTGTTCATCCCGTTTCGTGGTGGTTGGGGACGACCCGTGGCGCACCCGGTGTTGCGATTAAAGCTCAACCAAGACTGAAAGTTGTGCACGATCGCCATTTGACTATGCCGGCCCACAATCAACAGCATGGACGGGTGGGCCAAGCAGTTGTCGCCATTAAGAGGCCAGCAGTTCAGCCAGCTGTGAAGACTCGGCCGGTGCAGCAGAAAGTGGTAAGCAATAAGTCGCGTTCGCAGACCGTGGCGCGCGTCAAACGGCGGTCATTGCAAACGATCAGTGTTAACAGCCATCATGGCAAAATAACTCAGCATCGCGCCATTCGACGCCGAGCGACTCAGCCCAAAGTGATAAAACTTAAAGCGACGCGACGTACAGGAACACAGTTTAAACTGAATACGTCCAAAGCAACTAAACTTCGGCGGCCCGGTAAGAGTATTCGAACAAAACCGGTGACTCGTTCAAAAGGGCGAACGCGGCAGCGACTTACGCGACGTCAACCGTCACTGAGGCAGCGAGTAACGAAAAACAGGCAATCCCGCCGCCGCGCACTACGAGTAACGGTGCAGCGGCGAGGGTCGACGATTCGTCGTGCACCACGTTGGCAACGAACACAAATACGTCCCGTACATAACACTTCTCGGGACAAGCGAGGACTTAGCTGATTGCATGGCTGTCGCTCAGTTCTCATTATCATGGTAGAAAAGGTAATTATGGTTAAGTAAAATCGGTCATTTGTTGTAGAAATTAGGAGGATATTTTTCATGAACTTTAAGCGCAAAATTCAATTAGGAATCGCCACTGCAACTGGGATGTTGGTGGTCGGAATTGTTGCCGTACCTTCAGTAACGAATGTATTACACGCGGCTTCAGACAGTGTTAGTTTGGTTAGTCAGACGGCAGCGCCTACGACCGTCAAGGCAACCAATCAAACAGTCAAGGCCATCAGTGCAAGTGGGACCAAGGGAAACTACCGGGTGAAGTACGCCAAAGCTGGGACTAGTTCGACGACTGCGACGTATCAACAGACGAACTACAATACGAAAAGTGATGCCAGCAGCCAAGTCGATTACTTAGCGAATACGCAGGGTCAGCGTACGACACTTAATTCAGGTACAGCGGCAACGGTTCAAGGGACGATGGGCAAAGTGTATGTTCATTGGAACACGGGTAGTTGGTCAGTGACAACGATTGCCAATACACAGGACGTTGCTGGTAATCCAACCAAGTTTGCTAATCAGGTCAATAATCAGATTCAAAAGCAAGATTTGACGAGTAAAAATGTCACGAGTGGTGCCGTTACCGTGTACGATACCCCACAAAACGGACAGGCAAACTCAGTTCAATGGCAAAATGGCAAACAGGTTGCTAAGGTTCAAGGCCAGCAAGCCAATACCGTTATCAAAATTGCGGCGGATGCTAAAAATTAAGTTTTTACCTGGGAGCTCAATAAATGAGTGCCAGTAGTCTGGTTATATCACTGTGTCGACGTCAACCGCATTCACAAGCCAGACACTATGGTTAGATTAGTGGGTTTAATGCGATGTTTTGACCGAAAATAGGATTGACTTTTGGCAGTGGAGTGCTTATGATGTTAGGTAATAATTAAAAAGTAGTGATCGTTAATTAGTAGTCGTTGACCCAACAGTCTAGCGACTCGGTGGGTGGTGCGAACCGAGCTGTGGTCAAAGATGAATTACATAACGTGAACTGCCATTGGCCGGATGATATCCGTTACTAATCAATGAGCGATCACATTTGGTGATAACTTGGGTGGTAACGCGGAAAACTCGTCCCTGTTTTGATGACAGGGGCGAGTTTTTTTGTCCAGCGACAATAACGAGGAGGACTAACATGAACATTATCGATGATTTAAAATGGCGTGGTGCCATTAACCAACAAACGGATGAGGCCGGGTTAAAGGAACTTACCGAAAACCAATCAGTCTCACTATACTGTGGGATTGATCCAACCGGGGATAGTATGCATATTGGGCATTTGATTCCTTTCATGATTCTCAAACGATTCCAATTGGCTGGTCATCATCCCTACGTTGTAGTTGGTGGTGGGACGGGTGCTATCGGTGATCCATCTGGTAAGAACTCAGAACGTAAGTTACAGACCATGGATCAAGTGAAGCATAATCAGGATGGCTTAAGTGCTCAGATGTACAAGTTGTTTGGTCATGACGAAAACTTTTCGATTGTGAATAACTACGATTGGTTATCAAAAATTTCATTACTAGATTTCTTACGCGATTATGGTAAGTTGTTCAGCGTGAACACGATGCTGAACAAGGAAGTTGTTGCAAGCCGGTTGGAAGTGGGCATTTCATACACTGAATTCACATACCAAATCTTACAATCAGTTGACTTCTTACACTTGTACCGTGCTGAACACGTGCAACTCCAGATTGGTGGGGCTGATCAGTGGGGCAATATCACCGCGGGGACCGATTTGATCCACCGCTTAGAAGGCAATGACGCTAAGGCTTACGGATTAACAATTCCATTATTGTTGAAGGCGGATGGAACTAAGTTTGGTAAGACTGCTGGTGGGGCCGTATGGTTAAACCCTGAACGGACATCACCGTATGAATTCTATCAATTCTGGATCAACCAGGATGATCGAGACGTCGTCAAATATCTCAAGTACTTCACGTTCTTAAGTCATGAAGAAATCGATCGATTGGCCGAAACGGTGAAGACTGCACCTGAAAAACGGGAAGCACAACGGCGCTTAGCTGAAGAAGTCACGGAATTTGTTCATGGCAAGCAGGCGGTAGTTGAAGCTGAAAATATTACTAAGGCGTTGTTTACTGGTGATGTTCAAAGTTTAACGGCGGATGAAATTGAACAAGGTTTCAAGGGTGTGCCATCAGCAGACGTCTCAGCTGAAAAGCAAAACATTGTCTTGTGGCTGGTTGATGCTACGAAATTCGAACCTTCTCGGCGTCAAGCACGTGAAGATATTAAAAACGGTGCGATTCGAATCAATGGTGAAAAGGTGACGGATGTCGATGCCGAGATTGATCCGTCCGCAGCCTTTAATGGTAAATTTGTCATTGTACGTCGTGGTAAGAAACGTTACTTCTTGGCACATGTTAAGTAAGTTAATTTAGCAGGTGGACTGGACCCGTTGTGGCCCAGTCTTTTTATTATTATTACAAGTAAGAACTGGTGTAAAATTTACTTAGGTCACATTAATAATGTGTGATCATTGCCGGATGAAAATCAATTGAGGAGATGAAAGTTTTGGTGGGGGTTAAATTTAATACACGGACGATTGCAATCCTGGGGATGTTGATCGCACTTAATGTTGTTATTTCTATCTTTTTCCATATCCCAATCCCGATGACACACGGTTATATTAACTTATGTGATGCGGGAATCTTTATTGCAGCACTGATTTTTGGCTGGCGTGGTGGGGTCATTGTTGGCGGTGCTAGCGGACTATTACTAGATTTATTGCTAGGGTATCCACAGTATATGTTTTTCTCACTACTCGTTCATGGTTTAGAGGGCGGAATAGCAGGATATCTTGGTGCTAGCAAATCACATGGTCGACAGATTGCAGCGATAATTACTGCGGTAGTGGTGATGGTGGTCGGATACTTTTTGTCAGATTCGCTGTTGTATACGATGGGAACTGGATTGGTTGGTGTACCGACTAATTTAGTTCAAGCTGTGGTTGGTGGTATCTTGGCATTCCCAATTGTTGCGGGAATTCGACCAATCGTTAAACGTCATTTGAATTTTTAAAATTAGATGTGCTGGCTTAAGATAAGCGTTCGTCGTGCTTTTACGGGCGCTTTTTTGCTGTCTAAAGGGAATCCTTAATTGGAAAACATAGTGCCATCTCACAATGATGTTAATCGATGACATATAATGTAGTAATTGTGTAATTGACGACAGTTTTGTGCCGTTCTTTTCATAAAAGTGAAAAAACATTGGATTAATTGTTGACAGTTTCATAACTGGCTGGTATATTAGTAAACGTTGCTGCTACGGCAGATGCATCTCACCACCAAATAATTATTGAAATTAGTTGTTGACAACTTCTTCAGTAATTGGTAAGATAGTCTCTGTTGTCGCAATGGCAACTATGACAAATTAATCAAGTTACTTCTTAAAAAAGTTGTTGACAAGATATTGATTAAGATGTTATGATGATTAAGTTGTGTTAAGCGATTAACACACGGAATTAGATCTTTGAAAACTGAACAAAGTTTCGACGAATCAAATGTGTAGGGTCTCTTGGTTTTGAATCAAGAG
>NZ_JBMNVY010000049.1:0-10543 GCF_049745435.1 Lactiplantibacillus sp. YT640 | reverse complement strand
AAAGCTTTTCATGGATTAAAAACTCCTGTTTTTGATCTAATTTAACTAAAATCAAATCGAATGTCAAAGTATCCAAACACGTTCTTATGCAAAAGAGTTATTATTTGCACAATAAGTCCATCCACTTTACGATGGGTTGGTAGATAACTTAAGGAATTTATAAAGAAAACGAGGAGGAAGAAGAAAATGGACAAGATCAACAAGAATGATGAAAAGCAGCTGGAACATTTAGGTGCCTTTGAAATCAGCAATAAAATGCTGTCATTGGCACAAAAAAACGAAAAAAATAATATCTTTTTGAATGCTGGCCGCGGAAACCCGAACTGGATCAATAAAAAAGCCCGTTTGGCTTTCACTCGCATCGTTGAATTTGGGGTCCTTGAATCAGAACGCACAATGAAAGACGGCGATTTAGCCGGATATACCGAAAAAGACGGGATCCGCGAACGTTTTGAAACATTCCTCGATCCAGATAAAAACGAAACCGATCAATTTTTGATGAACGTCTTGAGTTATATCAAAGACGAACTGCATTTGGACCGCGATGAAGTCGTAAAAGAATTTGTGGATGGCGTCATCGGCAATAATTATCCGGTCCCAAGCCGCATCCTGAAAAATTCCGAAACGATCATCAATCATTATCTGCAATCTGTCTTGTATCACGGAGAAGATTTGGAAAATGAAACGCAATTGTTCCCAACAGCAGGTGGGACTGCAGCGATCGTTTATATTTTCAATTCGCTGAAAGAAAACAAATTGATCAAACCGGGCGACAAGATCGCGCTCAACACGCCGATCTTTACGCCGTACATCCAAATCCCAGCCTTGAACGACTATGAAATGGTCGAAATCGACTTGGGCTCGAAAGAAGAAAATAATTGGGAAGTTTCGCCGAAAGAGATCGACAAATTACAGGATCCCGATATCAAAGCTTTCTTCATTGTCAATCCAAGCAACCCAGGCTCCAAAGCATTTGACCAAAAAGCACTGAATGAAATCAAAAAAGCCGTTGCGAAGAATCCGAACTTGATGATCATTACTGATGATGTTTACGGAACGTTCGTTGACGATTTCCAAACAGTTTACAGTGTCGCACCGAAAAATACTTTGCTTGTTTATTCTTACTCGAAACTCTTTGGAGCGACCGGCTGGCGCTTAGGGGTGATCGGTGTCAGCAAGGACAATGTCTTTGATAAATTGATCGCGGCACTTCCGCAAGCAGATAAACAAGCACTCGAAAAACGTTACAGTCTTGTTGTTTTGGAACCCGAAAAGATGAAATTCATCGACCGGATGGTAGCGGATTCCCGTTCGATCGGCTTGTATCATACTTCTGGCTTGTCAACACCGCAGCAGATCATGGAAGTCCTCTTCAGCTTGACGCATTTGGTTGAGAAGACGAAAAACGATCCGTATATCGCAGCTTCGAACAAATTGATCGATAAACGCTACGACGACTTGCATAAAGCCTTGACGTATCCGGAAGACAACAGCGAAACTTCTGCGAAATATTATTCGATCATCGATATTTACGAATTGGCTGAAAAGCGTCACGGCAAAGCGTTCCGCGAATACTTGGCAGACAACTTCGAACAAGTCGACTTCTTGCTGAAATTGGCTGAGAAGAACGGCGTTGTATTGATGGATGGTGTCGGGTTCGGTGCAGCACCTGGCGATTTGCGGGTTTCTGAGGCGAACCTGCCGACGGAAGATTATCGCTTGATCGGCCGTCAAGTGCTGGAACTGCTTGATGAATATTATCAAACGTTTGAAGCACAAAAATAGGGGTGGATAGTGATGAAAGCAATTGTGGATTATTTGCTTGCCAATCCGATCATTCCGGTATTTCTTAGTCTGAGCCTAGGCTATCTGCTGGGGCGTTTCAAGATCAAAAGCTTCTCCGTCGGTTCGACGGTCGGGGTCTTGATCATTGCGCTTATTATCGGTCAAATCGGAGCTTTTAAGATCGATCCGCTTGTCAAAAGCATTTTCTTCGATCTCTTTATCTTTACGATCGGCTATGAAGTCGGACCTTCATTTATTCGCAGTTTGAAGAGTACCGGACTTAAGCTCGTTGGCCAAAGTGTCTTCTTCGCGGTAGTTGCGTTTGCGATCGCGATGGTCTTGTTTAAACTATTCAAAGTCGACCTTGGCGAAGCGGCTGGGATCATCGCCGGCGCTTTAACGCAGTCGGCGGTCATCGGGACTGCCAACTCGTCGATCAATGGTCTTGATATTTCTTCAGCTGCTAAGGCAGCCTACAACTCGGAAGTCGCGATCGCATATGCTTTGACCTATGTTTTCGGGACCGTCGGGGTGCTGGTCTTCTTGAAGAATATCGCGCCAGCGATCCTGCACGTCGATTTGAAAGAAGAAACGAAAAAATTGGCAGAAAAACTCAACTTCACTTCCGGAAGTTTTTCGCCATTGACTAGTTCTGTGCGGGTCAGAGGATTTTTGCTGGGAGACGATTCTCCGATTGTCGGCAAAAAGATCTTGCAAATCGAAAAACAATATCACTATGAATTTGTTGTTGAGGCTGTGCTGCGCAAGGAAGAAAGCATCCCGGCAACCAGCGACTTGGTCCTTTCGCCAGGCGACGAGATCGTGGTCGTGGGCAATATGGAAGAATTTTTACAGTTGGAACAAAGTCATGGAACGACCGAAGTTTCAAACAAACAGTATCGTAATATCCAATTGAAAACGATCAATGTGATGTTGACGAATGCTTTTAATTTCCATGCTTTGCAAGATATGGTCAAGAGCGGCTTGATGATCACCTCCGTCGAACGCGACGGCAAAAAAGTTACCGATCTGACAACGATGCGCAGCGGTGACCGCTTGACGATTATCGGAACTCCGCGGGCACTGCAAAAGATCTTGCCAGAAATGGGCTATGAGATCGCTGAAGGACAAACGACCGATATCAGCTTCTTGACTATCGGGATCGTTCTCGGGGTTCTCTTGGGATCGATCGTGGTCAAAGCTTTCAATATCCCGATCACACTCGGTGAAGGCGGCGGCGCACTTTTCTTGGGGCTCTTCTTCGGATGGTATCAAGAAAAACACGCCAACATCGGCAATATCCCCGGACCCGTCCGCTGGGTCTTCAAGAGTCTCGGTTTGAACTTGTTCATCGCGGTAGTCGGGCTGCAAGCCGGCTCAGACTTTGTCAGCGCCCTAGTGAAGATGGGCTGGAAAGTATTGATCATCGGGGCGATCATCTCGATCCTTCCGCATTTCATCACATTGCTGTTCGGTCGATATGTCTTGAAGCTGAACGCGATCGATAATATCGGCTCCTTGACTGGGGCGGGTACGATCACCGCTGCTTTGAACGCGATCAATGAAGAAACCGGCAGCAGTTTGTTCGCCCTCAGTTATACACCAGGGTATGCAGTCGGCAATATCCTCTTGACGATCCTCGGACCGTTGACAGTTGCGCTTTTGAGTTAGGCAAGGCGCAAAATCATAAATAAAGAGGTTGAGACAAAAGTGTCCAGCTTCAAGAAATAAGAAGAAAAATCCGAAAATAGTTTCTCATATTTTTGAGATTTTTCGGCTTATTTCCGAAGAAGCTGCTTTTGAAACACCGTTTATTCGGAAAAAGAGGCTGGGACATGACTTTTGTCCCAGCCTCTTTTTTATGGTTCTATAATATTTAGTGTTGGTGGAAAATCCTTCGGGTTTTTCTTCCAGCACTCTTTTTTATTCTTGAGGATAGAAATAGAGATATCCAAACTGATAAAATGTAGTCAACGAAAACCAACAGTCATCAGGAAAGGATATCTCCATGGATCATCATACTAGAAAACTTTTAGGTTTCACAGATAAAAATCTCTCTTTCAGCGAGAATTGGCTGACCGAACGAACTCACGCTGATAGAACTTGTTCAATTGTTCCTCGGCAATTTGCTGGCTTGGTAACGGATCAGTGGCTAATTTGACGCGACCATTTTCACTTGTGGCTAAGTAGTATTCTTTTTCAGACTGACCAAGTTCTTGCGTTTCCAAAACATGTAGATTATGTTCATAACGTCCTAATGCGTTATCAACTTCCAACCCATAAAAACCAAGAAAGCTTTTTAGAAGGCTTTCTTGGTTTTTATGGGAAGGCGGAAAATCTGTCGATACTTCGATGGGTTTCACGCCGCTTGCCGGCGTAACGATGGGGACTCGTTCAGGCGACGTCGATGCTTCCCTTTTGCCTTATTTGATGGATCACCTTGGGATGACGGATGTTCATAAAATGATCGACATCCTGAACACAAAATCCGGGATCCTCGGTTTGTCCGGAATCTCCAGCGATATGCGCGATATCGAAGCTGCTGTCAAAGAAGATAACGAGGCCGCGGAACTGGCGCTTGAAATCTATTGCGACCGGATCCGCAAAT
Source organism: Lactiplantibacillus sp. YT640 (assembly GCF_049745435.1). Lineage (NCBI taxonomy): Bacteria > Bacillati > Bacillota > Bacilli > Lactobacillales > Lactobacillaceae > Lactiplantibacillus > Lactiplantibacillus sp. YT640. The sequence continues at coordinate 6,150 of NZ_JBMNVY010000049.1, read as the reverse complement.
ATATCGCTCAGTATATTTCTGTTATGAATGGGGTCGACGCGATCGTATTCACAGCCGGTGTAGGCGAAAATGATACTGGGATGCGCGAACGCGTTTTGAAACCGATGACTTGGTTCGGGATCGATTTTGATGTTGAAACCAATAACAAGATCCACGGGAAAGAAGCCGAGATGGTTCTGGTGCAAATTTTCCTCGCTGACTTGATTTTAGTATACTGGGTGCCAAGAAACGAGGGATTGCGCGCATGAATCACTTTAAGGGACGCCACTTTCAAAAGGACATCATCTTAGTAGCCGTTGGCTACTATTTCAGATTCAGTCTCAGCTATCGTGACATCGTTGAATTGCTTCGGGATCGGGGTATCACTGTTCATCACACCACGGTCATGCGTTGGGTTCATCACTATGGCCCCATCTTTAAGGCTCTATGGCGTCGGCATCAAACAGCTCACGCTAAAAGTTGGCGAATCGATGAGACCTATATTCGAGTTAAAGGCCGTTGGGCCTATTTGTATCGCGCTATTGACAGTAACGGTTTGACCATGGATTTTGAGCTACGAAAACACCGCGATTATACCGCATCCTATCACTTTTTGAAGCGTCTCTTGACGACCAATGGTCGGCCTGATCGATTAGTCACTGATCAATATCGGGCAACACTGAAAGCAGTGAAGCACCTGATAAAGCAAGACTATTTGAGCAAATCAACCCACCAATGTTCCAAATATCGAAATAATTTGATTGAACAGGACCACCGATTCATTAAACGTCATCGTGTCCGCTCAGCAAGCTTTCAAAGCATTCGAACCGCTAGTGCAACGTTGAGCGGTGTGGAAATTGTTCACGCAATACGCAAAAGAACCCGACGAGAGTTAAGTCTCATCGGGTTCTCAGTCGTGGATGAATTAGAAGCATTGTTAGCTGCATAACCTTCAACATAGGATCAATAGCTGGTTAGATGGTCATCTCTCACACTGTTTGCACCAGATCCNCAATAGCTGGTTAGATGGTCATCTCTCACACTGTTTGCACCAGATCCGATATTATTAATCGTCCTGGCTTCGTTATTTAGCCCTCTAAAAGCCTGCTGAGGGCTTTTTATTTTTGCTTTGGTATAAATATATATAAACAGTCTCAAAATCGCTAGAAACGAGAAATAAGGCCCTTAAAAACGAATATAGCAGTTAGATTCTTGTTGAGATTCAGAAAAACTAACTGTTTGCTGTCAATGGTAGCGGACGAGCGTAGCGTGGGAGCATAAGGAATTGACAGCTCTAAACCAGTCTTAACACTGAAATGGCGAAAGCCAAAGTTTTATAGAAACTTTGCTTTCCTGCCTAACGGCGAGTGAAAAAGCGGTCAAGCTGGCTCAGCTTGGACGGGGTTCGGGGCGTCAGCGCCCGAATAAACGTGGCTTGCCACACCTTTTAGGCAACGAACGAAGTGAGGCGCAAGGAGCGTAGCGACTGGAGTTTAATGTGAGCCTGTTTTTGGGCTCACTCCTTTGTTTTTTTGTTTTAGATTTTGATCTTGTACAGTGGTGCCTCTTTTAAACCTCTTTTATAAACCTCTTTTAAACCTCTTTTAGACCCCTATTGCGTCTTACTCCCCCAAGGCGTACAGAAGTTTATCGACTACATTTTGTCTGTTTATCGACTACATTTTGTCTGTTTATCGACTACATTTTGTCTGTTTATCGACTACATTTTGTCTGTTTATCGACTACATTTATTTACTCCTGTATTCAAATAAGGTAGTATTATTCAAGGAGGTTATTTTATGAGCAATGAATTAGTCAAATATGACCCTGAATTAAATACAATCCCCTTGCGAAGGTTTACTCCTGTAGAAATGAACTTGTTCTTTTCTGTAGTTTCTAGAATGCGTGATAAAGGTGATGATACTGTTAGATTTACCTTTGATCAGTTAAAAGAGTTAAGTGCCTATAAGCCAACCGCAAATAATCGGTTTATTGATGACATACAAAGTACATATCAAAAAATACTAGGTCTTAGATTTGGCTCTCGAAGTAAAGATGGTCTTGATAGAGAGATGTTTGTCATGTTCACTCGATTTGAAATTAAGGGATCTGCAGACGTTCCTTATGTTGATATTCAAATTTATCCCAAAGCGTTGAAACTTCTAAATAATCTCGAAAGTTGGGTTCGTTATGCTTTGACAGAGTTCCGAGATTTAAAGAGTAGTTACGCAAAAACAACTTTTCGTATTCTTAAACAATTCCGAACCACTGGTTATGCTTATTTTTCTAAAAATGATTTCTTTGAACTACTAGATATTCCACAAAGCTATTGGAGTAAGCCTGCGAACGTTGAATCTAGGGTCATTCGCCCAATTAAAGAAGAACTAACCCCTTTATTTAGAGGTCTAACTATACGAAAAAAATATGGTAAAGGTCGCGGGAAACCAGTGATTGGTTATACTTTTACTTGGAAGCCTGAAAGAAAAGACGCAAACGACTTTTCTCAAGGTAAGTTCCAAGATGAGCGTCAAAAACTTTTTAATATCCAGAATAATGGTGAATTAACAGAACAAGAAAAATGGCGTGCTACCGATAAAGTTAAAGGCCTACCACTAGGCTCAACTGAAAAACAGATTTTAGCCGAACGACAGATTGAGCATGATAAAAAAATAAGAGATCAGACAAGACAAGAAATGCTTGCTGAACTCCGGAAGGGGTTTGGAAACAATGCCTAAAACCATTAGGGAACTTGCTGACGAATTTGGTGTATCAAAACAAGCCATTAGGAAAAAACTGGATGCAAACTTTAGAGCAAAATATGTGCAAACCGTTCCTAGGAACGGTGTACAAACCTTAGTTGTCAGCAACTCAGGATATTTGCTATTAAAGCAACATTTTGATGGTGGTAACATCCAGAAACTTGGAGAGAAGAAATTTACTAGTAACACTGGTAATATGAGTATAAATACAATAGAATTGCTCAACCAGCAATTAGCAATTAAAGATAAACAAATTAAAGATAAAGATGAACAATTAAAATCAATGCAAAAACTATTGGATCAATCACAACAATTGCAATTAATGGCTGAAAGAAAAATTGAAGAATTCAAAGTTATTACTTCTAAACAAAGTAAGCACGACAAGCCAGTTTTGAACAACGCTAATGATTTAAAACAAAAAAATGCCTGGTGGCATTTTTGGTAAGAATAAAATTTAACCATGTCAGGATGTGAAAATAATGGATACTTCTTTGCTTGAACTAAATTCTGATCCATATACTCTATTGAATGGTATGTTCGCTACCCAATTACCTCCACTGCTTAATAATTTGATAACTGAACATTCTTCTAAGGAATTAATTAAAGAATTGCGGGCTAATCCCCCAAAAACACTTTTTGATATAGATCCATCAACTAAATTAATTAACAGACTTGATCCAGGAATTAAATCTCCAGAATATATTTATGGAAATAACTGGGCAGCTGAATCAATTAAGTTTTTTACGGTAAAAATAAATGATTCTTGGAGACCAATGGCCATCCCAAATATAAAGCATTCATTGATGTTTACATATAACAGCCTCATTATTGCAAATTCAACGCTCAGTAAATTGTACTCTACTGATGAACGTTTAAATGGCAAAACAAGTCATTCTGAATCCCCCATAATTGGTAGAGACGGACTATTTTCATCTATGCTATATGAAGATGATATAGTTGAAGAAGATATAGCTATTGGTTTTATAGGATACGATGGAACAAACAAATTTTTTAAAGAAAGCAAACTACAGCGTTTTAAGATAGAATCAACATACCCATATGTCTTGCAAATGGATTTAAGTAAATTTTTCGAAAACATATATACACATTTATTGTCTCAAATTAGTATTATTGATTCAGAAAATTCTGAAAAGTTTAAAAAGTTTCTACACTGGTTGGATGAGTACAATCAAAAAATAAATGATGATCATACAAAAGGGATCATACAGGGTCCAATCTCCTCCAAAATATCTGCAGAATTGTTCCAATTATCACTGGATAAAAAAATACTTAGGTTAATCGACAAATTAAATTTAGATATTAACTTTACTCGCTATGTTGATGACTATCGTTTTTTTTCCAAAAGAAATTCTGATTTAGAATTAATAAAACACCATTTAATAAAACTATTCAGACAATATGAGTTGTCTTTTAATGACAGCAAATTTCAAATATATAAAGGTTTTGAAATACAAAAGCAAGCGCATCTAGACCGTTATCCTGTAATAAAAACTCTTACAAAGGGACATATATCACAGTTTTCATTTGAAGATTACACCGTCCTAAGAGAAACTATTATTAATGTACTAGCAGAAAGCGATATACCTACTGCAAAAGCCATCTTATCAATGGTTAAAAATCAAGTAAAAAACAAAAACGTAAAATTTAAGGATAATAAAGTAGTAATATCCTTAATGCTTTTTTTAATAAAAATAACATATGTCAAGCCTATACTATCCATGCATATTTACAAGGTTATTTCTGCAGCTGTCTCTACTGCAATACCAGCTGTTAGACACAAAATTTGGAGTACTCTCTTTGCGGAATTAGATTATATCGAAGATAGCTTTTCTGATACAGATTTAGAAGTATGGTACTTCTATGCCTTGGGTAAAGCAGGTACATCTAAAGAAACATCCAAAATATTTTCTGCATACAAGAAAAAGAAAAAACAAACAGACCTTAGTGTATTGGTTTTAACAGTTCTGCTGAAGCAACACAGCAAACAAACAAATAAAAGAATTGAATTAGAAATTACTAGTATGGCAAATAGTAGTTCAAACCCAGATAAATACTGGGCAGGAATTTCTCAATCCAAATGGTGGCTCCCTATCTCAAAACTTTGGATAGTAAATGAAAGAAGTGTTAGTAATAATATTAGCAAATTGTTTATCTCAAATAATCGTAATAAAATTCAATGGGACAAACTTGGTATAATAGAGTTTCTACTAAGAAACACTAATTAGCTAAATGCTATATGATATTTTGAAGGCCTATCCGTATAAATTAAACCACAAAACTATAGAAGCGAATATTAGCTAGTATTTTGAATCAAAATTCGTATATTAGGATGGATATTTGCCTTGCTAAAAGAGATTAGTTGGTTTTCCTATATTAATAATGATGGAATAGATTTTACTCCATTAATCATTTTTGAAAGTGATGTGTTTTTTTATGGCTAGCGTTGTAAGTAAGTTTATTGATATTTGTACTGAGTATAAATATGTTCCCTTCTCTTTTATCTTGGGTGTTGTTTTTCTTGTTGCTTATTGTTTAAATATTCTACCTGGTTACAGTGGGTGGATATTTATTATTTTTCTAATTTTATTAATTAGTTTTGCTTTTAATTTATGTCGTATTCTTTATTGTCAGCATAAAATTGATAAATATATGAAAAGTCTAGCTAGTGACAATAATTATTTTAATATATTATATAAGCTCCATAAAGCTGATGGCTCACCTGTTGATTTTGATAATCGGAATATATATATTAGTACTTTACAAAATGCTGGAATGATTGAACTTAAAAGTTATTTGCCTGTGGAATTTCATAATGGGTTTGATAGTGTGGGTCATGAATATTCTGGTTATACTATTTCTTATTTAGGCGAAAAATATTTGAAACAAGAGCTTTTAAATAGAAAAAGGTGATGGTTAAAATTTTCTCTCAGGGTCTATAATTACCAAATCGCCCCTCAAAAACATTGAAAGAATAACCCCTAATATCTATAATGTAGATATTAGGGGTTATTTATTTTCATATTATAAAAATAACTTCTTCTATTTGTCATTTTTTCGATACCTTTTAGCACGATTTTGACCAGGAAATAAACGATCATGCGATCCGACTCGAATGCCAATTAAGACTAGTTCATCTTTATCAATCGTATAAACCACCAGGACATCGTTAGTTTCGCTTGGTGTTTTGTTTTTCGGGGTATCTCGTAAGTGAAATTCATTATAACCGCTCATTCGCCGATTAAGCTCATGATCTTCAAATTCTGGTGGTAATTGTTGTTGCTCAAGTAACAGGTCAATGGCTGCTCTAACTTCATCAATAATAGATTTGTCTAAACTGGCTAACCGTTTTAAATCAGCATTAAAGGTTGCACGTGGTTTAAATCTTAGTTTT
>NZ_JBMNVY010000048.1:0-10724 GCF_049745435.1 Lactiplantibacillus sp. YT640 | reverse complement strand
AAGAAAATCTGGATGATTCAGGCAGAGCTTGGGTCGGCGCCGGAAATTGATGAATAAAATAATATTAAAAAATCGGTAGGCTTATAAGCTTACCGATTTATTTTATCCAAGTAATTAGTTACTAACTTCAATAATAGGGCCATCACCCCAACACCTAACGAATCTTCTTAACCATAAATAACCGTGCTCGTCGATAATCATAATATTGCTTTGAAAATGCCAACATCTTTCCGGTAGTTAAATATGTTTCATCCTTAACTACTAGACTGGGTGCCCCATTTGCTAGATTCATAAACTCCCCGGCAATTTCTGGTAGTGGCTCACTCATCAGTAATTGATCAATAAAGCCAATATTGACGTCTCGTTGTTGTTCAAAATAATTGAACAATGAACCATACAATGCTTCTTCAGGAATCGTATCTACGATTGCTTTTATATAGTACGAATGTTCCATCAAATATGGTTGACCATCCAATTCTCGAAAACGCCGAATATCAATTAATTCCTCATTATCTTTAAGGTGACCTGCTTCCGGTAAGAACTCAGCATCAGCAACAGTAGTCATCGCCATCACTGCCTTCTTAGTTGCAAGTTTCAATCCTGCACGCGCAGCAGCTTCTGATAGTCCACCATCATGTTGTAAAGCTATTGAATTATTAGTCTGTTGCTGTCGGACGAATGTTCCGATACCATGCATTTGATAAGTATAACCCATGTTGCTAAGCTGCTTTAACGCTTGGCGCAATGTATAACGGGTTACTTGATACCTTTCCATTAAGACTGGTTCGGCAGGTAATTTACGTTGTCCATCCGCCAACTTACCAACCTGAATGTCAGCTAAAATCCGTTGAACCAACTGACCTATATCCAGATGTGCCATTTCAAATCCCCCTCTTTCATGACCCGAAAAACGCACCCCAAATCTTCGGAGCACGTTCATATATGTTTATTATAGCGTATTAAGAGAGGTCAGCACCGTTTGTAGCTATCACTTTCTTGAACCAGTCAAACGATAACTTCTTTTCACGTTTCAAAGTTCCAACACCTGCATCATTTTTATCCACATAAATCAGCCCATACCGCTTATCCATTTGTCCAGTCCCTGCGGAAACCAAATCAATGAAGCCCCATGGCGTATACCCCATCAATTGAACCCCATCAACATCGACAGCCAACTCCATCTGTTCAATATGTTTTCTCAGGTAATCAATGCGGTAGTCATCATGAATTTTACCGTCCGCGTCCTTTTTGTCAAAAGCGCCCAGCCCATTTTCTACAATAAACAATGGTAAATCATAACGATCACTAAACCAGTTAAGTGCGTATCGTAAGCCAACCGGATCAATCTCCCAACCCCAATCCGAACGTTCCAAGGCCGGGTTTTTCACTTCAGGATTTTGACCAGGCGTCATATAATCGTCTGGTTCATTATCCGTTGTTTTAGTCACATGTGATGCATAGTAGGAAAAGCCAATATAATCAACCGTTCCAACAGCCAAGATATTCAAGTCGGCCTCAGTTATGTCTAAAGCAAAATGGTGGCGTTCAAAGTACCGTTTTAACCAATTAGGATACTTTCCTTTACATTGAATATCTGCCAACCAATAACCAGCTTGCATGGTACGTTCCGCTTTCATCACATCCTGTGGTGCGGGAGTTGCGGGATAGGTTGGCCCCATCGCCATCATACATCCAATTTTAAATTCTGGATTGATTTCATGGCCCATCTTAACAACTAATGCGCTAGCGACCGTCTCGTAATGTGCAGCCTGATACATTAATTTTTCAGCATCTTCATCAGCAGTAATCTTAATACCAGAATTCGTAAATAGTCCCCACTCATTTAAACCCGTCTGATTATTAATTTCATTAAAAGTCATCCAATATTTGACTTTGTTACGGTATCGCTCGAGTACGACCCGTGCAAATTTAACAAAAAAGCGAATCATCTCACGGTTACGCCAACCACCATATTCTTTTACTAAATGATAGGGCATTTCAAAATGGGACAACGTAATTACAGGTTCAATACCATGTGCTAGCAAGTCATCAAATAAATCATCATAAAACTTTAAGCCTGCTTCATTCGGCTCATTTTCATCACCGTTCGGAAAAATCCGTGTCCAAGCAATGCTTGTCCGAAAACACTTTAAGCCCAAATCTGCAAACAACTGCACATCTTCATGAAAATGATCATAAAAATCAATCGCCTCGTGATTTGGATAGTTTTTTCCAGGGACCAATCCATCTGTAATCTCACGTGCTTGTGTATTACTTCCCGCAGTCATGACGTCAGCAATGCTTAACCCCTTGCCGCCTTTGTTCCAGCCACCCTCAAACTGATGAGCAGCGACCGCACCACCCCACAAGAATCCATTTGGTAATTTACTCATGATAATTTTTCCTCTCTTAAAAGCCAAATTGCGAATCAAACTTATAACTTGCCATAATCATTAATCGGCTTGCACCGTTCCACTTTGTTCTTGTACAAAAAGTTTATTGTCATAAAACTTAATGAATGGGAACCAAATAACAAAAGCAATCAAAGCACAGACAACTGCTAAAACAGCTGCCCGCCAATCACCGCCAGAACCTAAGAACCCAGACAAGCCCACCGGTGTCGGCCATGCTACTTGAGCAATTGGTGGATTGACCATATGGAACTTGATTGCAAAATAAGCAACTGACATTGATGACATTGGTGCTAAGAAGAACGGAATTGCAGTGTAGGGATTATAAACAACAGGCATCCCGAATAAAATAGGTTCATTAATATTGAAAAATGCAGGTACAATACTAGCTTTACCAAGTGCGCCCAATTGAGCTGATTTGGCAAAGAAAGCGATAAACACTACCATTCCAAGCGTCGCACCGGAACCACCGATTGTCACAAAACAGTTGTTAAACTCGCCCGCAAACGGAATATTAGCACCTTTAGCATTGCTAACCATATTAGATAATACAATTGGCGTTAAAAATGAGGTTACAATAGTGGCCCCATGAATGCCAACCAACCAGAGTGCATGCATAATAAAGTAAACAACCAGTAAACCAATCCAAGTATTAGTCAAATTCGTCACGAATCCGAATGGAATTGCAACAATTTTATAAATATCAGTTCCCATCAAAATTAATAATCCATTAATCACAATTACTGTCAACGCAATTAGAGCTGTTGGAATCAATGCAGTGAATGAGCGAGCTACGCCTGCTGGTACCGTTTCAGGCATCTTGATTGTCCAGTTACGTTTAACACAAGTTGCATAAATTTTAACCGCAATAATCGACATAATAATCGCAGTAAAAATACCAGTCGTTCCTAAACGAGTAACACCACCGCCCATTTCCCAGCCATCAATAATTTTAGCGTTTTTATTGAAAACATTGATAAGCGTCATGGCACCGTCCTTGAAAACTAATTCTGGTAAACACATGAAAAAGGCCATCATTGAAATCAAAGCCCCATTCAGTGGATTCACTTCAATCTTTTCTTCTTGGGCCTGGATTTTTGTATATTCATAACCAAAAACTAAACAGAAATAAAGTGATAAAATCCCCATCGTAGCGGCATTTGCTAACATGTATAACGGTGTGATTTTGTCAAACGAAACAGCAAAGAATCCGGCTAGTGCTGGAAAGCTTTGCGGTAACACACTAACAATCAGAAACATTGATCCAACAATTGTAAACGGAATTGTTGCCATCCCGGCAGCCATAACAGCCCGTACAATTCTGAATTGAGCCAGCTTTCCCATTGGGCCCATTAAGTGATTATTTAAAAACTGAAACATTTTATTATTTGTATCATCCATCGAATTTCACATCCCAATCCTTTATATGCTTGCTGCAAACTGACGAATATGCTTAATATAGCGATCCTTATCATGCTCAATCAAGAACACCCGATACTCAAGGAAAGCACTTACCAAAATACCAAAGCCTAAAACACTAAGTACCCAGGGCAAACTCGCTTCATTTAAAAATGGATAGAACACTTTTAGTTTTCCAAACACTAAACTCAATCCAACACTCAGATTTATAAAGAGTTGCACCCAGTAAAACCACCGTGTAAAAGTTAGCCGATTCGTATGCTTCCAAAACTTACCAATTTGCTCTACCATCACTACAGCTGTTCCAATTAACAAAATGCTTGGCAATAGGCCAATGCCGGAACCAAAGCCGAATAAAACAATCGCCCAATAAAGATTAACAAAGAAAAAGATAGCGGTTACATAACGGAATACTAGAAAACGATTAAAGTACATACTAGTCAGGCTCAATGCACGCCGATTAGCTGTTGCCTCATTACTGCCGTTTTTAAGTGGCGACATAGCATCACATCCCTTATCATTTAGTCATTCGAATGAGTGTCGTTCGAATGGCTAAATGATAGCAAAGAAGTCAGTCTTTGTAAACGCTTTATTTAAGTTGATTTACAAATTAATCACATTTTTCCATTCTTTTGTTTCAAATATCATATAATCATATTCAAATAATGACGTCTGATTAGCATTTAGTCACTTTTTTATCAGGATTCAATAAAAAGATCCGGTTAATTTAAAAAAATTAACCGGATCTTTCAACTCATTCTATTACTCTTAGAAATCGGATTACGTACCTCCACTTATTAGAATCAGTGATATATTCCCAGTGTAAGTACAATCCCACCTACAATTAAAAAGGCACCAAATACCAATGCACTCCATAATGCTAAAGGCGCAAAAACCGACATTTCAGCGTTCCCATGCAACTTTAGCTGTCGGAAATATCGCCGCGATGCTCTAATCTGAAACCAGCCAAGTGCGATTAGTAGTATCCCAAAAACTGTTTGAATGATATTACTCATATCCTCACCTCATTCGATTAAATAACATCTTGCTTACCGATCATAAGATAATTCAACTGTTAATTTAAAGCAGTCTTCACTAAATTTATATTCAGTTCCCTCGATAACACTATTATACGCTCTATCCGACATTCAGGAAGCGCTTTCTATTAGTAAATATACTAAAGAGACCTACAGTTCAATTTCAATCTCGGCTTATTAAACAGAGACTAACTTAAGTCTTCTTTTTTCGTAAAAACCTCTTTAACCACCGTCAACGCATTCAATACCTTCGGAAAACCAACGTAAGGAATACAATGAATGCAAGTTTCCACAATTTCAGTACGACTAAGCCCAACGTTGAGGCATCCGTTGAGATGAACACGTAACTGGTCTGCTGTATCACCTTGCGTTAATAAACTAGTAATAGTAACAAGTTCGCGTTGTTGCAACGATAAACCAGGACGTGTATAAATATCATTAAATGCAAATTCAAGAATTAGCTTAGCCACATCCGGTGCCACCCTATCCAAACTAGCCATTACATGATCAGCTGCTTCAGCATCCACCCGTTGTAACATGGCTTTTCCATTAATTAACCGTTGCTTATTTTCCATTTTAATCAGCTCCTTCATTTGATTGATTCTAGGTTACAACCTCGGGTGTACCCGACATCAAGCTTTATTTCAGGAGGTTTTCAAATTAATGCAAATTGGTGAATTTTCACGACAAACTGACCTAACAATCGATACGTTACGCTATTATGAAGAAGTCGGCCTGCTTCGTCCCACGCGAACTGCCGGTAATCATCGTCAATACCAGTCTAAAGATATCGACTGGGTTAATTTTTTGAAGCGTTTAAAACAAACGGGCATGTCGATTCGAAACATGCAACGCTACGCGCAATTGCGCTATATCGGTAATCAAACAATCCCTGAACGTTTGATATTACTGCAAAAACAAGAAGCACAACTTAATGACCTAATGGTAGCAACACAAGCTAACTTGGATTTTCTTCATCAGAAGATGACAACTTATCATGAAATGCAAGAATCAGACTTTGAATCCCATTAAATTATTAATATTATATTTAATTACTTGTTTTTCATTTAGCATTGCATAAACTGCTATCCACCGTTTCTTATATCTCTTATGATTAATATCAGATTTCAATTAATCATTTGGAGGGATTATTAATGAAAAAAGCGGGGATTTTGGGACTAATCATCACTATTATCGTATTAGTACCAGTTGGTCTCGGTTTCAACTGGTACCACTCAAATTACGGAACAAAAACATACTATACTCAAATCACGACTAAAGGTGAACGTAAAACCGGGAAAGATGATTCCGGCAAGCCCTATGTCTACTATCATTACTCACAACCTGGATACAGCGACAATGGTGTTAAGAAAGAGCTCACTTTTGATAGCGTCCTACCACGCTCACTCAAGATGCACGCTTATCTCAAAGTCGGTTATAATGACAAACGCCAACAAGTGATTAACTGGGAAAAAGTCGATCGAAAAGACATTCCCCAAGCAGCACTGAATAGAATCAATTAATTGTTAAACCCCAGCAAGTTAAAAGCTCGCTGGGGTTTTATCGTGTTCAGTCTATAACTAATCATCGATTACTATGTCGACAAACTACTGCACCTAATTAATTTGTATAATGACAATTGCCGTAAATGGTTTCTTCCTTCCATGACCAATATCTAGTATTTCAAAATCCGAGGATCAATTCTAGCTCACGGCTTTTTACTTAAGCTTATAATTGCCACTTTCAACAAAGCAAATAAATAACTATTTAAGTCTATTATTGAACAAAATATGAATTTAGTATTAATATTTTGTTAATATTTTTAACTAGTTATGATATGCTTGTTTTCGGCTGCCATAATCATTCGCTCGGCCATATAATAAAATTCTACTTATATTCATAACATTTCGCCTAGTATAAGTACTCCAGGAGGAACATCGATGTCAGAAACAAAGTATTGTATTAACTGTGGAAAAGCGATTCCTACTAACGCGACCTTTTGCTCTTTTTGTGGCGCAACTCAGGACAAAGTCGCTTCCACTGAAGATCAGAACACCATTACTTCCGAGCAGCACAACACACCTAATCAACCAGAACATGTCAATATGTGGACCGCACTAAAGCTAGGAATGCGTCAAACCTTTACTTGGTCACAACGGATTACACGTCCTCAATATTGGTGGCTTTACTTAGATTTGGTCCTAATTTCCCTAGTTTTAACTATCGTACTTGGTATCAGAGCATACAGTTATCCAGCTTTTATCCTCAGCCCATTACACGTTAGTGTTTTACAAACCGTGCTGTTATTGATTTTTTCAGCGCTCATGGTTTGGACTTCAGTGATGCAATTCACAGCCAGTGCGCGGCGACTCCACGACTCTAATCGGTCAGCGCATTATTTGTGGTTCTATCTGCTTCCACTTGTCGGCCCTATTTTAATCATTGTTTTCCTATGCCAACGCTCTGAACCAGCTGGAAAACGTTTCGACCGTTTAGCTAGCCAACCAAAACCTTGGACACACAAATGGTGGACTTGGTGCCTACTAGTCTTATTGACATTGGGATACGCCGCTCTCATTAACATAACGGCCCGTGATACTGCCATGGACGCCGCTCTGACGACAACTTCCAAGTCAGCTACAACTAACTCTGACGACAGTTACAGCGATAGCGACAGTGAAGAATCTAGTGATAGCACGGACTCTGACTCAGATTCAGAATCAGATTCAGATTCTGACAGTATCACTATTGGCGACGACGACATCGATATCGCCGATCAAAAAGCTTACAGTACCTCATTTACCGACAGTAGCTGGGCGAAATCCACATTTAAAATCGATAAAGTCACGGTCTACAAAACGGACGGCACTTATACTAGCGGTAGCGGTAATGACAAGAAAGATTTTAACGGCGTCGTAAAAGTTCACATGAGTATCCATGCTGGGCAAGATATTTCAGCCTATCCGACCCAGGCCAAACTCAGCACGAACGACGGTCAACAAGTCGAAGCCGACATGGATAGCGATGATTTTGACGGTGATTTAAACAGTGGTACCGATTCTGACGGTAACGTATACTTTGTTTTATCAAAATTATCCAGCGTTAAAGACATCACTAGTATTCGCCTAAAATGGGATGCTAGTTATGATACTGACGATTATGACGACGATAACGCTTATAAGACATTTGACACAACGCTTAATTTAAACTAGTTATCAATTAATACTAGTTTATAAGCTGTTTAATCCGTCAAATCGGTGACGGCTCGTAATTAAAATCACGTCCAAATAAATCCCCCCATTAGACTTCCATACTAGCCTGATGGGGGGATTTATTGCTTTTAAAGTGTGCTACACTCCTGTAATTATTCTCAACTAACATTAATTAACTTTTTAAGTATTCCGCTTTATTCCGTAAGAAGCACTTCACTGCTTCATCCAAGTAAAACCCATTTCCCATTGCCAAAATACTCAACCACCACACGGATTCACTAATATTTTTATTACTTTTAGCTGTTTTATTGATTAAAAGCCGTCGACTTCTGTGTATTTACTGGCTGTAATTAAGCGATAATTACCAGCATTGACTGTTAGTTCTACCCGCGCTTTACGACTTCGGATATAATAATTTTTCCCACACCTTTTGATTTCATCTGGTTGTATCAGAATATGATTGACTAAATCTTTAATTTCAACTTCGCTTAAATTAACGGCTAATTTCTTATTAATACGTTGAAAGACCCGTGGTGTATAGCAAATATGTGTTCTAATTAACTCAAGAATTACGGATTGTTTGCTCATTTACTGCCCTCCAACATTTAATCATGCACTTGCTTTTTAGAACGTACGTTCCTATAATTAAGGATAACATATTCGGTTCTGAAAATATATTTTCCTCTGGAGGTCAACATGAAAACTGCATTATTTCTAATGCTAGATCAATACGCAGATTGGGAAGCTTCTTATCTAGCTAGTCAATTAAATCAAAGCACTGACTGGCAAGTTAAAACGACTTCAACAACACCATTGGTTACGTCAATTGGTGGCTTCACCACTAAAGTTGACTATCAACTGGATTGTTTACCAACTATTGACTTATTAATCCTAATTGGTGGTAACTCTTGGAATATCAATAATTCATTATTATATTCACTAGTTCAGCAACACCTCAATGCCTCAAAACCAGTTGGCGCAATCTGTGGTGCGGTAGATTACTTAGCCCAAAACGGTTTTTTAACTGGTTATCAGCATACCGGCAATTCACTGGCGATGTGGCACAATTATCCTAACTATCAAAACTCAGCCGACTTTCATGAACAGCAAGTCATTAGCGACAAGAATCTAGTCACAGCTAACGGCACAGCGGCACTGGCATTTACTGCCGCCGTTTTACAACTAATTCATTTTCAATCTAGTGAAGAACTAACCCGAACTATCGATCTATACCGCTTAGGATTTTACCAATACTGTCAAAAATATGGTAATCCGTTCGGCTAAGTTTTTCCAAAAACTAATCTTGTCAGTTAAAACAACGTCAACACTCGCGCCAAATTCTGCCGCATAATGCAGACACCTTCTTGGATAGATAAATCATGCGTATTAAATAAAACAATATTCCCAATAAAAGTTTCAAAGAAGAGTTGTTCATTAGCTTTCAGAATTTAAAAGCAATATTATCATTTTAGTTATGCGGTTCAAGGCCAAGTGACATCGCCATTCGACCCAACTCTGGGCTCGATAGTCACTTAGTTCTACCTAAAAACGAGATCCAAGCACGTATGAAGACGTCGCTGGATCTCGTTTTTTAATTTTTATGACGACAATTAGTGCCGTGAATAAACCGGAGCATGCTCGTTCTTAACCGATTTCACTTAATTAAGCTTGGTAATCCTGATAGTCTACCGCAAAGTTCTCCAAAGCCTTCAAAACAGGCAAGAACTTCTCTCCTAATGGGGTGAGTGAATATTCAACCTTTGGTGACACCGGTGGATAAACCTTGCGATTGAGTTCACCAAAACGCAAGACCCGCTGACTAAGGAAATACAGAATAACCATGCTCCATTTTCCGCGAACGACTTTTTGAACACTGGCAAATGGACAATCCAAAAAGTTTTCATCCGATACCGATTCATTCATAATATTTACTATCCCTGTTCATAATTAATCAATCGTACGACGTTAACTGATAACCACTATTATACTAAAGATTGTCCGGCCACCGTCGTTCATGATACCGTATTTGTCTAGATAGCTATTTTATTTCTTTACTAATACTAGTTTAGAACAGATTAGTGCGCGGCTGCACGCTGATTCGTGTCATTGCCCACTTCTAGTGTCTTATCTGGGTAACTGCTCGGGTAAGCGCGTCCGCTCACGATAAAACCAGCTAAACATTGGTCGTTTCCTGGTCAAAGACAATTACCCGTTTACCTTGATTACCACCCTGTTCAAAATCAAGATGGGCCTGTTTGACCGTGGCGAGCGTAAATGGGTAGCTTTATACGACTACTACGCCAAGGTTGCCATATAGCTGTTGAAAATAAATCAGCAAATTATTGTCTACCCGTTTCAGCCCTCTCCAAGTGAGCAAAAACTTCTTTCCATGCAACCATCGTCAACGTTACCCATGTCAGCATTGAAACACCCATCGGTAGCCCAAAGGCCGACATTAAACTGATTTGTATCCTAACTTGCGTATGCCATGTAAGCATCAGCAATGCACCATACAAAGTAAGATTCGTAATCATCGCCGTTATTAACAGCGGTACAATTTGAGGGAGTGTCAAGAATCTTGTGTAAATGAAATGCCTTCGTACATATAATATGTATCTAACTTAAATAAATGATGCTTCCAAGGT
>NZ_JBMNVY010000047.1:0-11547 GCF_049745435.1 Lactiplantibacillus sp. YT640 | reverse complement strand
AATCAACGACCATTAAAAATACATCATCAACAGACTGCCATTGAAAGATTCCGGGCTTGTTCGGATTAAACTTGTAATTTGCCTGTTAAAAGAATCGTTAATAAAATAAATACTCAAGCGTAACCGTTAATTAATGGAGGTGTATGCGACATGAAAAATAAGGATAAACAGTATGAAAAAGTGGCGAATGGTGTACTGGAAGCAGTTGGTGGTAGTGCGAATATTTCTTCGGTGACACATTGTATGACCCGATTACGTTTTAATTTGAAGGATGAAAGTATTCCTAATGATGGTGAGGTACAGAATATTCCAGGTGTGATTGGTGTCAATCGCGCTGGTGGCCAGTATCAAATCATTATTGGACAAGCAGTTAGCAAAGTTTATGATGCGTTACTTACGGTGGGGAATTTAACTAGAAACGCGCCAATTCCAATTAATGAAGATTTAGATAATCGACCTAAAGAAAAGTTAACGTTTAAGTCTGCGGGAAATATGATTCTAAATAAATTGGCTGGATGTTTAACACCATTGATTCCGATGTTGATTGCTGCATCAATGTTTAAAATGTTTGCGGCCATTTTAGGACCAAGTATGTTCAATATTCTTGGTACTAAAACATCGTTGTATCAGTTATTTACGTTGGTTGGTGATGCTGGATTCTACTTTTTTCCAATCATCTTAGGATATACAGCTGCTAAGCAATTTAATACGTCACGGATTATTTCAATGTTTTTAGGTGCAATTTTGATTGATCCTAATTTAATTAAAATTGTGACTGCTGGAAAGGCATTTAATATCTTCGGTATCGCAATGCCATTAGTTAATTATTCAAGTACGGTCATTCCAATTATTTTGTCGGTTTGGGTAATGTCGTATATTGAACGGTTCTTTAAGCGTTATGTACCAGAGTCAATTAGTACGATTGTTATCCCAACGTTGACGATTGCAATCATGTTGCCGATTTCGTTATGTATTTTAGGCCCAGCGGGAAACTTTATCGGCAATTACATTTGTACAGGAATATTAGCTTTTGGGAAATTAGGTGGCTTGCCAACGATGATCGCGGTTGGAGTGGTTGGTGCCTTATGGGAAATCTTGGTTATGACCGGGATGCATCTCTTAATGCTTACGACGATGATGATGATTTTTGCGCAATCGGGCCATGAAAACTTTGTCACACTTGGCGCAGTTGCTGCTAGTATGTCGGTCGCGGGCATGTGTTTAGGTGCGGCCTTACGAATTAAGGACCAAGATCAAAAGACCCTTGCTTGGGGTTATTTAATCGCTAGTATTATCGGGGGTGTGACTGAACCGGGATTATATGGACTAGCAATTCGTTATAAGCGACCATTTATTGGCATGATGATTGGCGGATTTTGCGGTGGCTTATATGCTGGCCTGACAACAGTTACAGCTTATGTCATGGTACCTGTTGCAAACTTTTTATCTTTAACTGCGTATGTTGGCGGGCAAACATCTAATGTGATTAACGGTGTGGTTAGTGGCGTGATTGCGTTTGTAGCAGCTGCTATTGCAACTTATGCGATTGGTGTTGAAGCCAATACAAACAAACAGGGGACTAAAGAATTTAAACTAGTGGAGGCTTAAAAGCTAATGGAAAGAAAAGTAATCGTTCGAGCTGATGATTTAGGTTATTCCGATGCAGTTAATGTTGGGATTGCACGAACAGTTCACAACGGGTTAATTAATAATGTGGGTGTTATGGTCAATATGCCAACGACGATGTCAGGATTAGCCATGATTAAAGATGCAGGGGTTTGCTTAGGTTTGCATACTGTTATATCTGCTGGCCGGCCATTAACAAATCCAAAATTGATTCCGAGCATCACTAATCCAGATGGTACCTTTCGTCATTCCTCGGATTATCGGGCGGCTATTCATGATTTTGTCGATCTTAATGAAGTTGTTTTGGAAATCGAAGCGCAATATCAAAAATTTGTAGCGTTAGTTGGTCGCCAGCCTGATTATTTTGAGGGTCATGCGGTAGTTAGTGATAACTTTGTTAAGGGATTGGAAATTGTGGGTGAACGTCATCACTTAAATATTTTACGCTTTGCAGCAGGCCCAGATAGTCCGAGTGTGCTATTTAAGGGAAAGGTATTACATGTTTTTATGGAAAGTATGGGCAAAAACTATAACCCTTATGAAACGTTGAAACGTGCGGCACTAGCCCAATATAATGACGGCTATGCTATGATGGTTTGTCATCCTGGCTATTTGGATGACTACTTATTACAACATTCAAGCCTGACAGTTCCCCGGACGCAAGAAGTCGCAATGTTAACAGATCCTCAAATGCAGGAATGGTTAGAACGACAGCAGATCAAATTAATCAAATATAGTGAGGTTTAATTACTAAGCGTTAAGGTAATCGGTAAGCAGATTAAATTACTTATTCAATGCGCGTTGCAAAGCATAAAAAGAGCGTTGCTACTGAAAATATCTTCAGTAACAACGCTCTTTTACAAGTTATCAAGAATTTAAATTAAGCATTTTGATTTTGCTGCTGCTTCCAATAATAGATTGGGAACCCAACGGCCACGATAACCAAGGAAATCAGTACACCAGATAAGTCTGAGCCAATTTCACTGATAATCACGAACAGTGCGCCCAGAATCGCAATCAGCGGTGTGATCGGAAATCCGGGTGTCGAGAATGGTCGCTCAGAAGCTGGGCGTCGTTTTCTTAAAATAAAGACACCAACGAAGGTTGCCACGTAGAAGCAGTAGACCGTGAAGATACAGAGGTCCGATAAGCGATCTGGATTAAAGAACAGGATCATAATACTAGCATAAACGAGAATGGCAATGGTTGCGGCGATCGGCTCGTGTGATTTTTTGTGCAAGTAACTGAGTTGTTTAGCGAATGGCAGCTGATTCTGAGCAGCCATGGCGTACACGATGCGGGGGAAGGTCATAATCTTGCCGTTTAAACAGCCCACCATCGAGATGATAATCCCAATGTTCAGTAGGCGCCCGCCAATTGTGCCAAACGCCGCTTGGGCAAAGTACAGCGTCGTTTGTTGCCCGAGTTTGTGGATCGTTGCCGCGGGTACGAAGTGGAGAATCCCATAGCTGACTAAGGTATACGCAATCAAGACCATTGAAATCCCTAAAATAATGGCTTGTGGTAATAACTTCTGCGGGTTCTTGATTTCGCCACCCAAGTTAGCGACTAAGATCCAGCCATCATAGGCAAAAAGTGTTGCGAGGACGGCAACCCCGAAACTACCCGTTGATTGGGTAATTGTATGTAAAGACTGTCCCAGCGCATTCTGATTACCATAGAAGAGTCCAAAAATAATAATAGCCGCAATCGGTAATAATTTGCCCAACGTGGTCGCAATTTGAAATGCGGCGCCCCAACGGTTTTCGAACATGTTGAGGATTCCAATCAGGACGATGACGCCAATCGAGAGTGGCGCCTGCCAACCCGCCTGCAGGTTGAAGAAACCAACTAGTAATATACCAAGGTAAGCGCTAATTGAAGCGATGATAGCGGGACCGTAGACGGCGATTTGCATCCAACCAGAGAGAAAGCCCCACAATTTACCATAGATTTGTTCCATGTAGACATAGAGCCCGCCCGTATGCGGCATTTGGGCACCGACCTCGGCGATTGTTAAGCCCGCGGTCAACGTAATCAGTCCACCTAGTAACCAGGCGAGTAACGCAGCGCTCGGTGAGCCCGCACTATCAAGGACTGATGATTGCTTGAAGAAGATTCCTGACCCAATAACCGTACCAACGACGAGTGAAAGTGCTGACCAAAAACCGAGTGAACGGTTCAGGGTCGTTGCTTGCTTTGTTTCCTGCATTAACCTGAAATCCTCCCTTGAAACAACCAAATTCTAAATGATTGCACTTAGCATACCAGAGATTAATGGTGATGACAATCAAATATCGTTGGTTGTGGCCGGTTTTTCGCCTAAAATCCGAACTAATAACGATATTTTAATAATAAAGTTCGACAAGACTCAAAATAATCAGTGTTATTCGGTTGGTGATTCGAGTTTCGACAAAATAGGATTGGGCGGCGTGGTGGCTTTAAATTAATTTATTTATCTTCCTAATATTAGCAGGGTTATTTAACGGGTCAGGTTAGTCATTAACTTAGTCATTAATTGAGTTAGTTGTGCCCAATCGGATTGATTGAGACCACCCTTAGCAGTCAATAAATCCGGCAAATCATTTAAAGCAATTCGTGTTGCGGTTCCCTGAGGTGTCAGAGTGAGCAAGATGCTCCGTTCATCTTGGGGATTCCGATGACGTGTAATTAAACCAGCTTGGGTCATCCGCTGTAGCACGGGCGTCAGCGTTCCCGTACTTAAATTTAGCTGGGTGCTCAACGTTTTGACCGTGACAGCGTGCGGCGGTGTCGCATAGAGTGCGACTAGAACCAAGTATTGTGGATAAGTGAGTCGGTGTGCTGTCAAAGTTGGTTGGTAGAGGCGTTGAATGGCATGGACTGTTGTGTAGGTTGAAAAACAGACGTGGTCTTCAAGGGGGCGAATTGTGGTTGTCTTCATGATAATTACCGCCTTTCATGCGATGAGTATTAAGTGCGGAGACGTTCTAATAATGATTGTGCACAATCGATTGATTGGATTATAGCACATTCTGACAATCTGTGGGCCTAGTTGCCCTAGTGCCGGTGGGATCTTATGGTCTGGTGGTCACGTTCAGTATGCAAACTGATGATTGTGGGTACCACTTGCAGTGACGTCATGGTAATAATTTTTGGTTCCTTCCTAAAAATACAGTATAATGCTACGAGTAGGTAAGAGAGTGGGGTTAGATTGATGGTAATTGCAATTGTGGTGTTGTTGATGCTGCTCAGCATCGGCTTATTTGGGTTGCTGTTAGCCGGTGCCAGACGGCAAGCAGCGCCATTTTTTGACCACAGTTTTGGTTTCGGCATGGTTATCGGGGCCGTGACGGATTTTCTTGACACACTTGGTATCGGAAGTTTCGTCGTGTCCACGGCAATTTTTCAAGCGAGCCATTATTTAAAGGATGAACGTAAGCTACCTGGAACTTTGAACACGATGCATGCGATTCCGACCGCGTTTGAGGCGTTTTTCTTTGTTACAGCAGTTGCGGTCGAGCCAGTGACACTGATTAGTTTAGTTTTAGCAGCAACACTCGGCGCATTACTGGGTAGTGAAGTCATGACGAAGCTTAATCAGCGGTGGATTCAGTTAATCATGGCCGGTGCGTTAGTCATCACTGCTTTACTGATGGCAGCGAAGTTATTAGGTTGGATCAGTTTGCTGGGAGTTGCTAATCAGGCGACGGGGCTATCCGGTTGGAAATTATTGGTCGGCATTGGTGGCAACTTTATCCTAGGGTTACTGATGTCAGCCGGAGTCGGACTGTACGCACCGTGTATGGTAATGGTGTATTTTCTGGGATTGACCCCGATTGCCGCCTTCCCAATTATGATGCTGTCGTGCGCATTGTTGATGCCGATTTCGGCAGTGAATTTTATTCGCCATGACCGCGTCGATTATCGCGGCTTATTCGGCATTATTTTAGGCGGTATTATTGGCGTGGTGGTGGCAGCGACCTTAGTTAAGTCACTGTCCTTAACAGCCCTGAGTTGGTTGATCGTCTTAGTGAGCTGTTGGACGGCCTTTTCGTTATGGCGTGCCGCGCAACGCCGGAAAAATGTGTTATAGTCAACGGTATGAGTGGTTAGGCTAACCAAGCCTAGCCACTTTTTTGTCGTTGTTTAAAATGATCGTCAGGCTGCTAGAAAAAATAACGGTCGCTGGTTGACAATTTATACAGCTGGCTGTATAAATGAAAGGGCAGGTGATTAAGATGAATCATGATGAAATGGTGGCGCGGCAAGTTCTGATTTTAGCTCGTCAAATCAAGCGGCGTCGCAACCAACATTTGCGGACGGTGGGGTTAACGACTCAGCAAGCGGATGCACTGACCTTTTTTACGGATCAGCCAGGTCGCACGGTAACCGCGTTTAAGACGTATCAGGAAATTACCCATCAGACGGCCAGGATGATCGTGCAACGCTTGCAGACGCGCGGATATGTACAATTAGTGGTCAGTCCAACGGATGCGCGTGCCAAGCAAGTGGTAGTGACCCCGAGTGGGCGTGCTAAACGCGAGCAGCTCCGTCAACATGGCTGGCAGACGAGTGCGCAAATGTTTGCCCATTTGGATGCCGAACAACAACAGGTATTTTTAGATTTGTTACGGCAAGTTAATCAGAATTTAGAAAGTGATGAGAATTGATGAAGACGCGTTTATATACGCCGGATGTAAAGTTAGTGTTAATGGCTAGTTTCTTCTTTTTAATGAGTCCAATGTTAATCAATCCCGTGATTGCAGGATTTGCGCACGGTATTGGCGCTAGTAGTGTGCTTGCCGGTACGATTGCCGGGTTAACGAATTTGACATCGCTAGTGCTCCGGCCACTTGCTGGGAATTTAACCGACCGGGTCTCTAAGTACCGTTTGACCTTCGTGGGGGGCTGTTTGTTGCTACTAGCTAGTTTAGGTTATAGTTTGACAACCAACGTGACGTTAATCATGTTATTGCGAATTTTGAATGGGTTGGGATATACCTTGTGTTCAGTTTGCATGGCAACCTGGATGGCTAGTTTATTGCCACCCGATCGAATTGGCTCTGGAATGGGCATTTATGGGCTAGCGAATGCGCTTGGAATGGCGTGCGGGCCGGCAATCAGTGTCTTCTTGTATCAACATTACAGTTACCAGAGTGTTTTTTGGTTAGCAGCGGGCTGTAGTTTACTGCTCATCATCATGATTCAATTCGTCGGTGATCATGGTGAACCAATTGTGACGCCTCAAACGGCTACGACTAAGCACCATATTCGCATCGTACAACCACGAGTAATCCCCGTGGCCTTGATTTTGCTTTTATTTTCATTACCATATTTTGCCACCCAAACCTATATTGTCAGCTACGTCGCTGCACGGCATTTTCATGTGGCAGCGGGGGTATTTTTCCCGGTGTACGCGGGTATTTTATTAGTATTGCGAATTATTCTCCGCGATTGGTTCGACCGGGTGCCATTTAAACGGTTCATCTGGTTATGCTTAATTTTTAATCTATTAGGATTGATTGGCTTAACTGACATGAACAATTGGGCGATGCTACTGCTGGGTGCAGCAGGACTGGCCGCCGGATACGGTTTGATGTTTTCAATTTGCCAAGCTAAAGCATTGATGCTCGTGCCGAAAGCTGATCATGGGCTAGCCAATAGTACGTTTTATATTGGTGTTGATCTCGGGATGTCACTTGGCCCCATCATTGGCGGGCTGATTAGCAGTCAATTACCAATGGCGTGGTTTTATCCCGTGATGATGGTGACGCTGCCATTGATCATCGTTGTTTACCTAGTCAGTCGTCGGCAGTTAGCTTAGCCACCAACATGCTGGAGAAGGTTGTTCTTGGTATACACATGATTATGAATTTTTTCAGTAGGGGATATCAAAAAGTCACTTCAAGTTTACGACTGCCTGAAGTGACTTTTTATCTGCCTTTATATAAACATTTTGATGCCAAAATAAATAATAATAAGACCAAGAAATGGCGTTAATACGCGGTTGACCTTATCTAAATTTAAATGGCGAATCACGAGTGGTGTAATGATTGCGCCGATAATTGCGCCAATCATGAGGACCAATCCTGATTGCCAAGCAAAAGTACTAGTAAAGAGATGGCCGATTAAACTGATTGTGGACATAACAGTTAACACATAGGTGGCAGTACCAGCGGCTTCAACGGCCGTTAGCCCAAGAATTGCTAACCCGGCAGCCGTGGTCGCACCACCGCTTAAGCCGCCAATGCCGACCATCAATCCACTTAAAAGGCCAAAGAAGGCAGCTTGCCAAGGTTGGTGACCGGCTGTAGTTTGTTTAGAATGGTGAACATACTTGATTAGTACCATCGCACCCATAATCAAAAAAATTGTCCCGACAATCCAGTTATACAGTTGTTGGGGAATAAATTGTGCGCTGAATGTCCCGACGATGATACCGGGAACGGCCGCAATGATCATTTGATTGCCAATCTTGAAATTGACATTTTTGATTTTCAACTGTGTTAGAAAACCAAAGAATAAGGCTGGTAAGGCGACGATTAGGGAGGTTGGTACGGCTACCGCGGTTGCAAGGCCTACTTGACTGGTTAAGACACCTAGGTATAGGGCAGCACCTCCGCCACCAATCAGACTAACGAAGATGCCGATTAGTAATCCGGATAAAAAGACAAACGTAGTGAATTCCCCCTTAAATTGTATAATTATACCTTAAACGGAGTACACTCCGTTTGTCAAGTGATGCGTAAAAGTGTATGGTGAACTTAAGTAAATAGGAGGGTGTGTCGAATGCGAAAGGATGCACAAATTAACCAACAGAAAATTTTGACTGCTGCGCGACAACTCTTTGCCGCGCGTTCAATCGAAACCGTTAGTATGAAAGATATTGCGACGGCCGCTGGTATCGGTCCCGGAACGTTGTATCGTCACTATGCCCATAAAAGTACACTATGTTTGGCATTGGTAACGGACCGAGTCGCAACTTTTATTAAAACCAATCAAGTCTACTTGACCACGACCTCGGTAGGTGCAGCGGCACGTTTTGATCATGTTATTGGGGAATATTTAGCGATTCGTGAGCACAACATGGCGTTATTAATGAATGTCGAGGCCGGTGAACCTGGTCGCCGTCAATTTTATCAGAGCGAACTTTATCAACAATTATGTGACCTATTAACGCAACTGGTTCGTGATTTGAAGCCAACGCTTTCGAAACCGGCATGTGAGTTTCAAGCTGATATGTTAATTGCCATGCTGAAGGGGACTAGTTATGCTTTTCAACGTCAATGGCGAGGACGGTCGCAGTCCGAACTATTGGCGCAATTGCACGCGTTAATGGTGACTGAATGATGTTCACTATTGGCACTAGTGGTTTGGCGATTAACAGAGTGGGTTGATTGTTAAATCAAAAAAGATGGTTCTAGGCGGTTAATCCTAGAGCCATCTTTTTGAATGAGTCGTTTAAGCAGGTGTCACCACGTATTTTTCATAACGTTGGGCATCGACAGTGTTGAGTTCGACTGTTAATTGGGTGCCATCAGCTAAGTAATCCGTTTTGAGAATGTTGGCGTGGTCATTCAAGTAAGCCACTACTTCACCATCATTGAACGGGATTAATAACGTTGTTGTCACGTAATTCTTAAAGACTTTGGCTTTGATCATACTGGTCAAAGCTTGTAGTGAGGCCTCATCACGCGCCGTATAGATGAGTTGATCATCTTGCTGGTTCGGGTAGTCGGCTTCGGTTAAATCAACTTTATTGAAGGCATAAATCATAGGAACATCGTGCACACCGATTTCTTTGAGCGTCTTTTCAGTGGTCGCCATCATTTCCTTGTAATGGGGATCGGCGTAGTCGATGACTTGAATGAGTAAGTCAGCATTGGCAGCTTCGGCTAGCGTTGAACGGAAGGCGTTGATCAAGTTATGCGGCAAGTCGCTGACAAACCCGACTGTATCACTGAGCAGTAACTGCTTATTGTCAGGGAAGGTTAACTGACGAATACTTGTATCTAACGTTGCGAAAAGCATGTCTTTTTCGAAGACTTGCTTATCTTCACCCTTACCGAACAGTTTCACTAAACCATTCATAGTCGTTGATTTACCAGCGTTGGTATAACCGACTAAAGCGACGTTGGGGAGCCCAGCTTTATCGCGTTGTGAACGTCGCACTACTTCGTCTTTATTGAGTTCCTTAAGTTCGTGCTTCGCGTGACTGATCCGGTCTTGAATTGTCCGGCGATTTAATTCCAGTTGCGTTTCACCAGCACCACGGTTGGTAAAGCCCCCGCCACCACCAGCAGCGGCCCCAGCCTGTTGGTCAAGGCGATTGGAGATACTCGTTCGTAATCGGGGAAGTTGGTATTGTAATTGGGCAATCTTAACTTGCAATTTGGCTTCCTTGCTCCGCGCACGGTTACCAAAAATTTCTAAGATCAGACCAGTACGGTCGATGATCTGAATGTCCGTTTGTTCCTCTAAGTTACGCACCTGACTAGGGGTCAGATCCGCGTTGATGACCATAATGTGCAAATCGTTGGCGGCTGCGACTTCTTTGATTTCGACAACTTTACCTTTGCCGAAGAAGGTGGCCGGGTTGGGTTTTTCCAATCCTTGGTCAATTCGCAGGGCCGCGTGCATATTATTGGCTGCAACGAGCGCTTCTAGCTCGGACATGGCGTAGTCGTAATTGGCGACCGTTTTAGACATGCCGGCAATGATGACTTCTTGTACTTTTTGAGCGTTGGTTTCAGACATACACTCACTCCTAACGTGTTATGATTGCATTAAGTATAACATGTCTAATCAAAATATTACGACTTCGGGTATTAGGGAGGAATCAAAAATGGGTTACGTGCTTGATTTGCGGCGGCGAGTTGGTCACCAACCGCTAGTAGTGGCCGGTGCGGCTTTAATGGCCCAAAATTCGATTGGCAAAATTGTCTTGATTTATCGAACCGATAACCACTGTTGGGGCTTGCCAGCTGGATCGACTGAACCGGGAGAGACGGTCCAGCAAACGGCGCGACGGGAATTGAAAGAAGAGACTGGGCTGACGGTGGGTGAGTTAACGCTGATCGATGTCTATAGTGGGCCCAAGATGCACTATCAGTATCCTAACGGGGACATTATTGACAGTGTCACCACGTTATATCGCGCCAATACAACGGGTGGTGAATTGATTCAAGCCACCGATGAGACGAGTACTGCGGCTTTCTTTGCTTTAGATGCTTTGCCGACACCGTTGACCCCACTGACAAAGTGGATGCTTTGCGGTGAGTAAGCTTGACCATGCCTATGAGGTTTGCTATAGTGGACTGAAATATTAAGATGAATTGTCACCGGACAACGTTAACCCAACTTCCTTAGGTCATTGTGGAAGTTGGGTGGACGTTGTCCTTTTTATTTTGAGGAGGAATTGATAATGACGTGGATTTATTTAATTATTGCTGGATTATTTGAAGTGGTATGGGCTACGATGATGAAATTAAGTAATGGGTTCAGTCACTTTGGCTATGCTGCGGCCATAGTAGTTGGCATGGTCTTGAGTTTTGGCTTCTTAGCATTAGCAATCAAACACTTACCGTTGAGTATTGCATATCCAATTTGGACCGGTATCGGTGCGGTCGGTGCGATAATTGTTGGCCTGGTTTTCTTCAAAGATACAATTGCACCCATCACGTGGATCTTCATTGCAATGCTGGTCATTGGCATTATTGGTATCAAAGTCACGAGTTAGGATTGGGGGGGTGTTAGTGGGTTTGTGATTCATCAGTGAAGCCCCAACAGCTTTTCAATATTTTTATAAAAGAATGACCACAAGCATGAAAGCGGTGTTATAATAACTTTAGAAGTTGGCAAATTACAAGTTTAATCCGAACAAGCCCGGAATCTTTCAATGGCAGTCTGTTGATGATGTATTTTTAATGGTCGTTGATT